>JAZUIB010000065.1:0-26069 GCA_045642025.1 Synergistaceae bacterium | reverse complement strand
TGAATGATTTTGTTTCGTCGATAATTCCGCTTTCAAGAAATGCTGCTTCAAGCGCTCCATCTGCGCTCTGGTACACACCGTAGGTGTCTTCTACCATTCCGCCCTGCACGTCAACAAAATTGGGGTCTTCTTCTGTGTAGGCGTAGCCTTCCGCGCTGCTGATGAGGGTTATTTTGTCGCCGTCTTTTGTCAGTTTGTGGTCTGTGTCTGTAATCTGATACAGTTCGATTTCCGCACCTTCCAGCGCAACAGCTTTGTCTGAGGTTACTATCGTGTCTCCCGCTTTGAAGCCGTCGAGGTAGAAGCTGACCGTTGAGTTCGTCAGGCTGACTGCGCCTTTGAACGTTGTTTTGCCTTTGAAGTTTGTCGTAGCTGTGCTTGTGTAGTTCTTTGCGAGTGTTCCGCCTGTGAAAGTGAGCAGATTGCTGTTTTCAACGCTGCCTAAAATATTGCCGGCATCTGTGGCTATTGTTCCTTGGTTCACAACGTCCGCCGTTATCGTGCCGTTGTTGTCGAGTACAACCCCGTTCATTACGTTGATTGTTCCCTGTTCAATCGCCGTTTCGTTGACGAAACTGTTGTTCAGGTTCAGTATGCCTTTGCCTTTTATGCCCTTGTCAAACTCAACTTCGCCCATTGACAGCGTTCCGTCGTTGATTACGTCTGCTTCTCCCGCCGTTCCTTCAAAGGTTACGCCGTCCATTGTCAAAATTCCGCCGTTGTTGACTGTTGCGGCAACGTCGAAATTTTTCATCGTAATATTTTTAATGTTCAGCGTATCACCGGCATTTACCGTTACTCCGTTGTCATTCATTGCCGCGCCTGTCGCGCTGTCGTTTGCTCCGGTCAGCGCGTAACCTGCGCCGTTAATAGTGAATTCCTTGTTTCCGCTTGCGCGGTAATTGTTGTTCAAGGTTCCCAGCGGAGTGTCGTCAGCCGTTGTTTCATTGGCAGAGAGAGTATAATCGTCGTATTTTCCCGCATCGGCAGTGCTGCTCTGGATAATTTCCGGCAGGGTATAGACAATAACTCCCTTTTTGATATCCATAAAGCCGATTTTGTCGCTTCCGCCTTCCTGTGCCTGACTGAACGTGTAGCCGTAACCGCCGCTTGCGTACGCATAAGAGTTGCCTATCAGCATATCGCTTGCCGCCAGACCGGCGCCGTCGAGATACTGCACCTGTTTGCTGGTGTCAAGCGCCCACTGCGCGTCAGTATGCGTACCGAAAAGGTTTATGCTGCCGTCTTTCAGCGTAATAGTACCGGTAGCTTTTGTGTTGACGAAAATTTTGTCCGATTCCGGAATAACTTCCGCCTCTCCGGCATCTGCTCCGATATTTACGTCCAGTTTCAGCGACGCGTTGTCCGATGCACTGAAAGTGCCCGCCGTAACCCTGTCGTTCTCCGTAACGCCGTTTATCACCGGCGTTTCCGTCTGCATGTTGAGAACGGCATCGCCAGAAAGGTTCAGTTCATTCTGACCGAATATGTTGTTGTTTATGATAAGCTCTCCCGCCGTGACGTTTGTCGTACCCATTTCTGCGGATTCACTTACAGACTCTCCTCCAAGCACAGCGCCGCCGAGAATGGTTTTTCCGGCTGAAAGGTTCAGCGTGCCGCCTGCGTTAAACACAGCCATCTGCGCACGCATGTGACTTTCGTATGCGCCACTGTTAATCTCGGCGGCTGCGCCTCCGATATTAACCGTTCCCGCCCCAAAGATTTGGATTGCTACAATGCCTTCATCCTGATTCGGCGTTATTCTTGTCGTTCCGGTTGACCTTGCGCTGTTAATATTAACAGTGCCGCTGCCATCAATCATAATGGAGCTTCCTGCGTTGGACAAGTTAATTTCATCGGCAGAAAGTGTGACCGTGCCGTCGCTGGGACCGCTGCTGCTTACGGGGCGAGTTATAATATTGATAGAGCCGTCATCTCCATTACCGATAATTTCTATCTTTTTTGCCGCGGAGAGATTAATTTCGCTGCCTTCACCCATGGCAGTTAGCGCTACACTGTTACCCTCAACAGAAACTTTTATTTCTTCGGCTGAAAGATTAATCCTGCCATCGTTTCGGGCGGCAACTATACCGCCTTCATAATTATCGGCGGCGATGTCTATCTTTTTAGCCGCAGAGAGATTAATCCGGCTGCCTCCTTCTTTGGCAATCAAAGCTCCACTGTCTGTTCTAATGGTAATGCCGTCAGTATCACCGGTTCCCGCAGCCGTAATATTGACAACACCGCCGCCGGAACCTTGAGCGACCTCGCTTCCCTCTGACACAAGCAGCTCATCATCTGTATCTATTCCTATTCCGTTGTAGCTGTTGATTATGACGGATGCGGCATTTATGTCTGTTCTGGTTTTGTAACTGTTGTTGATACCGCCGCTGTAGCCGGCAAGATTAACTGTTTTGCCTGTGATGTTCACGCTCGTTCCCGCTGCAGCCGCGTCGGCAACCTGTTCAAAGACTGCGTAAGAGCCTGACTCGTCGCTTGAGATGGTAACGTCTCCTGCCGTTTCGACAGTCTTTCCCGCGTTAACGGTCACGCTTCCCCTGTTGCCGTTAATGTATATGCCGTATTTGTTCTGCGTGAGCGTTACGTCCTCCAAATTAACCGCAGGCGCGGTCTTTGCGCTGTCATCGTCTGTCAGACGGATGCCGTAATAAAAATCGCCAACCGTCAGGTTTGAAACGTTCAAATTCGCGCCGCTGTCAAGATAAAGACCTTCCTCCTGATGGGTGGTTTCCGTTCCCTGCCCCGTGTAGTTCCATCCGTTTCCTGTGATGGTAAATGCACGGTTTAAGCTCACGAGTTCCGTTTCATTTTCATCTGCCGTGAACGCGTATTCCGTCGCGGTTCCTCCGCTGACGGCATCATGCAGACCTGTTGATGCCTTTGCCACATCGCTTCCCATGCCGAGAATGAACGGCACGAGCATGAATATTGCTGCTAACTTCTTGAACCCTCTCATTACATTTCCCCCTTGTATTGAATTTTGGATATTGTTAGTTTTTTATTTCGATTATTACGTTTCTTCGCTAAAATCGCTGTGCTGACGCTTCTCGTCACGCAGTGAAAAAATATAGCATACAACAAAACGCTTATAGCGCGTTTTCTTATCAGTTATTATATCTCATAATCGCTGCTGTCAAACATTTTTTTGTCTATTTTTCACATTTTTCTCGTTTTTTCTCTGAAATTGTTATTCATCGTTTCCGTGTTTTCCGGTTTTTATTCATATTCTCCATATATAAATCTGCGACAACTCAACTGTTTTTTGAAGGGTGTCTTGTAATTTTGTCTGTTTTTTATGTTTTTTCATCTTTTTTGAAGAAATTTTTGCAGCAGCCTTCAAAATTTGGCACCCTGTCCGCAGATTTATATATGGAGACCTCTGTTTCTGAACTTCGCGTAAATTCAAAACGGTGAACCACAGCCAACCTACGGGGGATCAACTACCAGTAACCGGAAAACTTTATGCGCCTTGTGACGATGCCCGTCTCGTTGAAGCCGGACCTTATGCGAAGAAGGGCTGCCCAAGTCTGTATCATCTTCGTATATTGGGTAGGTTCGTCAGAGACACAAACATTTTTTCAAACCGCGGTTTGAGCTTTTAGCACTTAGCACTCGGCACTTCGTAGCACTTAGCACCTGGCACTTAGCACTTAGTACACAGCACTGAGCATTTAGCCGAGCAGCGGAACAGAAGATGAAAAGCGAAGCATTTGCTGACGGCTTATGGCAGACAGCAAATAGGGATTAGCGGTCAGCTTTTAGTCATTAACTATTAGCTGAATGAATTAAAAGAATATTGGAAAGCTAACAGCTAACGACTGACAGCTTAAATAAAATGCCGGCGGGGTGTTCCCCAACCGGCTGTTTTTGCGTGCTTTTGTTTTGTTTTTTGGCGGCTGAAAGGTTTTTAGAGCGTGTTTCTTTAGGGAGAATAGTGTGATCTGAATATTGTTTACTTATTTTTATTACAGTATAATGTATGCAGAAAAGCAAACATCTTTTTTTTCACTGGAGGGTACACCATGAAGCGTTTCCTGAAGGGGTTATATGTTTTTGTCTTTGCATTAAGCATTGCCGCTGCGTGTCTTACGCCGGCGTTTGCGGAATCTTTTGCAGAATTTATTAAGACGCTTGAGGGCTATCAGAAGACTCCGCTTGACCGCGCAGAGGAGCTCAGGCAGGAATATGCGAAGACTCTGTCTTATGAGGATGCCATTGCTAAGCAGAACGGCGTTCCGCGGCGTGAGGTTATCGATTATGAACTGGCTCTGCACAGTGCGGTTTCTCTTTATTCCAGTCAGCATTATTATAACAAAGCTGATTTAACCGACGATGCCACAATTATCGACGATGACACAGTACGTCAGTTCCTCACGCAGAAACCGCCGTACGACATTACTTTTTATTCTCAGATAACCGGCATTATATATCGCGCCAAGGCTACGCTTGAGCTGCACAAGGCATTTATCGCGCGTACAAAAAAGGAAATTGAGAGACTGACTCAGGAGAAATTTACGCTGGAAAAGCGCTACCGGCTGTGTCTTGATAAGTTTGACACAGATGATGATATTCTCAAAAACGAGTGGAACATGAAGGTAGTCAAGGCGTGTTATGAGGTCTGTTTTGAGAAGCTTCGCCTGAAAAACATAGCTGTCGAGTCCCGGCAAAATTCTGTCAATGCCTTGGAGCGCCGCATAGTAGCACTTGAAGATATGCTGGATACTGTACGAAAAAACATCAAGCTCAACGACAATGATTCGGACTGGTTTACGAACTATGCGCAGCAGTCTATTTCTAAACAGTACAACAGAATTAATGTCCTTAGTCAAAAGCATGACCTGCTGGCAGAAAAACTGACTTCAACCGATGAAATGCTTTCTCCTATGGCAAAATACTGTTATTCGACCGAGCAGAATCTTATTGAAAATGAAATCGCCATGCTTATCAATCTGTCTGATTATTGGGTTACTCTGCGCTCTGTGTGGGAACTTGCCAAGGAAAATATCGCAAACAACAGCGACCGCGAACTTGTAGAGCATACTCGGAAAATCTGCGAGGATATATCTGTCAAAATCGACAATGATTATGAGTACTGCATAAATGAAATTAAGAAAACAAGCAATGCCGCTGAAACCTCCGCCTCATTTTTTGAAAGCCAAAATCTGAATACGGTTGATTCTGACAAACAGCTTTACGATGAGTTGTCGGTTAATTTGAAATCTCGGCTCACAAGATATGCCGATTATCTGTATCAGCTTATACAGATGGATGACCTGTTCTCAAACATGATATCGGAAATTGACAGAATATACGGCTCAGCGCCGAAGGACAGCAAGCTGAATTTCACTGATAAAGTATCCGGAATTTTTGTCAATATCCGCGATTATGAATTGTTCTACGTTGAGGATTATCCTGTTACTTTCGGCAAAATTTTCACAGCAATTATTATTTTCATCATCTGCTATCTGATTTCTTCATACATTGCTTTTATGGTGAGGCGCTTTATCAGGCACAACAGTTCGCTTTCTATTCACAGCGCGCTGCTTGCCTCAAAGCTGGTGAAATATCTCGGCATTTTGTTCTCTTTTATGATTGCGATGGCTCAGCTCGGTATTCCGTACACGGCATTGGCTGTTGCAGGAGGCGCTATCGCGGTCGCGTTCGGCTTCGGCGCTCAGAAAATGATTGCCGATTTGTTCGCCGGGCTTGCGCTTCTTATGAAAAACCGCATTCATGTCGGCGACCATGTACTGCTAAACGGACAGTACGGCGTGGTCAAGGAGCTTTCTCTGTATGATACGGTGCTTTTGATGGAGGACAGCAAGGATTTAATTGTTCCGAACAGCAAGTTTTTTGATCAGGAATTTGTCAATCTCACGCTTGAAAATCCAAATGTCCGTCTGTCTATTGACATAGGTGTAGCTTACGATACCGACCTCAAGAAGCTGCGTACTGTTACTGAAAATGTGCTTGAGAAAAACTCTCTCGTTCAGAAGCGTCCTTATTACAGAGTTGTGTGCGACAGTTTTGACGACAGTGCCATCGTTGTCAAGGTTCAGTTCTTTGCAAATATAGTTGAGCGCAATCAAGTGGTGATCAAGAGCGATATTATGAATGATATCACTGAAGCTTACCGCGCAAACGATATTGTAATTGCCTTCCCGCAAAGAGATGTTCATATCATCAGCGAACAGAAGTAGGTGCGGCAGATGTATGACGTTATAGTAATAGGAGCAGGAGTTTCCGGCTGCGCTGCAGCAAGGGAGTTGTCAAAGTACAGAGTCAAAGCATGCGTGCTTGAACGCTGCTCTGATGTAAACTGCGGAACGTCAAAGGCAAACAGCGGCATAGTTCACGCCGGTTATGATGCGGCAAATGGCTCTCTTATGGCACGGCTGAATGTCAGGGGCAATGAATTGCTGTGGCAGCTTTCGCGCGAACTGGATATTCCCGCGCGTCAGTGCGGTTCGCTCGTTGTCTGCCTTGACGCGGAGGATGTTCCAAAGCTCCGTGTGCTTTATGAAAGAGGCCTGAAAAATGGTGTAAAGGGGCTGAAAATTATCAGCCGCGATGAGCTTCGCGCGCTTGAGCCGAATATTTCCGACAATGCCTGCGCCGCGCTTTACGCGCCGTCTGCCGGAATAATTGACCCGTTTATGCTCAATATCGCCATGGCTGAAAACGCTTACACAAACGGTGTTGATTTTCGTTTTGACAGTGCTGTAACCGCAATAGACAAAAAGGACGGTTTCTTCGTCATTCACACGACTAAGGGCGATTTTGAGGCAAAGTATGTAGTCAACGCTGCAGGGGTGTACGCTGATGAAGTTCACAATATGGTGAGTGCCCGCAAAATCAAAATTACGCCGCGCAGAGGGGACTACTGCCTGCTTGACAATGAGGCTGGAGACCACGTATCTCACACAATTTTTCCGCTGCCGGGCAAATTCGGCAAGGGTATTCTTGTCTCCCCCACTGTTCACGGCAATCTCATAGTGGGTCCCACAGCAATTGACGTGAATGACAAGGAGGGCATAAACACGACGCGTGAGGGTCTTGATTCTGTAATTGAAAAATCCGGAATGTATGTCAAAAATCTTCCGATGCGCAAGGTTATAACCTCTTTTGCGGGGCTTCGCGCGCATCACGAAGACCATGAGTTCATTATCGGCGAAGTTGAAGATGCCAAGGGTTTCATAGACTGCGCGGCTATAGAATCTCCAGGGCTCACAAGCTGCGCGGCTATAGGCGAAATGGTTGCTGAAATTTTGAAAACAATGCTGACACTCGAGGAAAATCCGAATTTCTGCGGGATAAGGAAAGGTACGCCTTATTTCAAAGGTATGACAAATGAAGAACGCGCCGAGCTGATTAAAAATGAGCCGGCGTACGGACGTATTGTCTGCCGCTGCGAAACTGTGACTGAGGGTGAAATTCTTGACGCAATTCACCGACCGCTCGGCGCAACAACTCTTGACGGCGTCAAAAAGCGAACGCGCGCCGGCATGGGACGCTGTCAAGCAGGGTTTTGCACGCAGCGTGTCATGGAGCTTCTTGCGCGCGAGCTTGGCGCAAATATAGCTGAAATTACCAAAAACGGCGGAAAATCAAGGCTTATTTCCGGCACTATCAAGGAGACACTTTAGGTGACCGCAATGAAAAATTATGACATAGCAATAATAGGCGGAGGCCCTGCGGGGCTGTCCGCAGCAATATCAGCAAAGGAAAACGGCACGGAGCCTCTTATTCTTGAACGTGACGACAGACTTGGCGGTATTCTCAATCAATGTATACACAACGGCTTCGGACTTCACACTTTTAAGGAAGAACTCACAGGTCCGGAATATGCGCAGCGGTATATTAAACGTGCCGCAGAGCTTGGAATTGACTGTAAACTCGGCACAATGACGCTGGAAATTTCAAAGGATAAGACTATTACAGCAATGAACAGGGCAGACGGACTTTTTACTATCACTCCGAAGGCCGTGATACTTGCAATGGGCTGCCGCGAAAGACCGAGAGGCGCGCTGAATATCCCTGGGTATCGTCCGGCAGGAATTTACAGCGCAGGCACGGCACAGCGCCTTGTTAATATGGAAGGCTTTATGCCGGGCAGAGAGATTGTAATTTTAGGCTCAGGAGACATCGGCTTGATTATGGCACGCCGTCTTACGCTTGAAGGCGCAAAGGTAAAACTTGTCGCGGAACTTATGCCCTACTCCGGCGGTCTGAAACGCAATATAGTCCAGTGCCTTGACGACTACGGAATACCACTGAAATTAAGCCACACTGTCGTTGACATTAAGGGAGAGGAGCGCGTGGAGGGCGTGACAATCGCGCGTGTTGACGAAAAAGGCAGACCTGTTGAGGGAACGGAGGAATTTTACAGCTGCGACACGCTTCTGCTTTCCTGCGGGCTTATTCCTGAGAATGAATTGTCTCACAATTTGGGAGTTGAAATCAACCCATTTACAAACGGCGCTTTTGTCAATGAGAGTTTTGAAACGTCAGTATCAGGCGTTTTTGCCTGCGGCAATGTGCTTCACGTTCACGATCTTGTCGATTTTGTATCAGAAGAAGCCTCGAAGGCAGGGAAAAACGCGGCTGACTATGTCAAAGGCAGCGCATATAATATGAAAGAAAATCGAGAAATTAAAGTTACGGCACAAAACGGAATACATTATACGGTGCCGTCGGTCGTCCGTTCTGAAAAAGTACAGGGCAGCGTAACAATACGCTTTCGCACAGCAAACGTGTACAAAAACTGCGCGCTTGCCGTTTACCTTGACGGAGAGTTGCTGCTTCGCAGAAAAAAACAGATAATGACACCCGGGGAAATGGAACAGGCGGTAATAACGTGCGAGCAGTTTGAAAAACATCCGGAGGTTAAAGAAATCGTGCTGAAAATCGAGGAGGCACAGTAATGGAACAGAAAAAATTAACCTGCATTGGCTGCCCGATGGGTTGCGAAATTACTGTGGGACTTGACTGCGGGAAAATAATTTCCGTTGCGGGAAATACATGCCCGCGCGGCGATGTTTACGCACGCAAGGAGGTTACTTCACCAACAAGAACACTAACCTCTCTTGTGCGGCTGAAGGGCGGCAAAGACGCTGTTGTATCGGTAAAAACAGAGACAGACATACCGAAGGATAAAATCTTTGACTGCATCCGTGCGCTGAAAGAAATTGAAGTCTGTGCCCCTGTACATATCGGCGATGTGATACTTAAAAATGCTGCTGATACTGGAGTAAACGTAATAGTCACAAGAGAGGAAACAGCACAGAGCTGCCTGCGGACAGAATTTTAAATATTTTTTCAAAAAACCTATTGCCAAATTGATATATGGTGATATAATTCTCTTCGTTGCAAAAGCGACCTGTTATTCCTCAGTAGCTCAATCGGCAGAGTACCTGACTGTTAATCAGGGTGTTACTGGTTCGAGTCCAGTCTGGGGAGCCAGCAATTAAAATCCGGAGTATCTCCGGATTTTTTATTTATGAGTTAATCTTTTAAAATACTTAAATACAAAAAATTGAAAAATTTGAAAATTGTGCTTGCAAAAAATGAAAATACATTGCATAATTATTCTTACTGGCAACACCAAATCACAAATCCATAGGGGGTTTTACACGTGAAGAAGTTCACAAAACTCGCAATCGCTGCTATGGCTCTCGTCATGGTTTTCGCATGCGTAGCATCAGCAGCACAGATCACCTACCTCAAGAGCCCGTATTGGGAACCGAACACAAAGAAAGCAATCAACCAGATGTTCGAAGCATACGGCAAAACGTCACCGAACTACAACAAGAACTGCAAACCGTACGCAGTATTTGACTGCGACAACTCAATCACAGTTCTCGACGTTGAAGAACAGCTCGCAATCTACCAGCTCGAACACCTCCGCTTTGCAATTAAGCCGCAGGATATGTTCAAAGTCCTCACAGCCGGTATCCCCAACATTGACGAACCAATGGGCGAAGACTGGGGCAACCTCACAGTCCGCAAAGCTGCCAACGACGTTTGCAAAGCCTACGCGAAACTTTACGCAAAAGGCTGGGTAAAAGCAGACCGTTCACAGGAAAAGAACATGGCCAAATGGATGGCGACAGACGACTGGAAAGAATTTGCAGCAAAAGCACGCTGGATGTATGACGCAATCTGCGACTACTTCGATGCAGCAGTCGGTTATCCTTGGATCACATATTGGTTCGCAGGCATGACACCGAAACAGACGCAGGACCTTGCAGCAGAATCACACAAATTCTACGGCAACAAACCGGCAGAATTCTGGGACAAAATCACCTGGACATCACCGGCAGGCTATCCGTCAGAATGCGGTCAGCTTAAAATCAAATTCAACAAAGGCGTCGGCGTAACAGCAGAACTCAAAGAACTCATCGCAGCTCTCGACGCAAACGGAATCGATATGTGGATCAACTCAGCATCACACCTCGATCCTATCAAAGCAGTCCCCACCGTATTTGGTCTTAAAGGTGTAGACGGCATCGTCGCTATGACCAACAAAATCAAAAACGGCAAAATCACATGGGAATATGACTATGACCTCCACGCACAGACACAGGGCATAGGCAAATCACTCACAATCGACAAATGCATCCGCCCGAAATACAAAGGCCGCGGCCCGATCTTCGGAGCCATGGACTCACAGGGCGACTTCAACTTCTGCACAGAATACAAAGATATGAAAGTTGTTCTTATCATGAACCGCGGACGTAAAGACGACGCTGGTATCCTCTCAGCAATCGCTGTCTGGCAGAACAAAAACGGAATCGATGCCAAAAAAGCATGGGCAATGGGCGACACGCGTTACTGCCTCCAGGGCCGCAGAGAAGCCGGCGCAGTCTGCATGCCGACGTCATACTCACTCCTTCTCAAAAAAGAAGACAATCCTGTCCTTCTTTCAGCCAAGGGTGAAAAATGGCTTGAAATGCTCGAAAAAGGCATGAGCGTCAAAGACCTCATCAACAGCCAGACGAAACTCAAAGGCAAGAAATTCTACGACGGCAAACCGGCATTCGCAGGTTACAAAACACGTTAATAGAATCTAACGTCTATAAAAAGGAACTCCTTCGGGGGTTCCTTTTTTTGTGTTTTGGTTTCACTTTTGCTGTATAATTTATTCGGAGGGATTGTATGCCATACAATAGTTTTACGGAAGCGCAGACGATGCAATATCTGAAGAAGCTCGGCTTTGATGAAAAGCCCCTCGTTTCTTTGGATACGCTGGTGCTTTTGTTAAGCCGCCATCAACAGTCAATACCTTTTGAAAATCTTGACTGTATGGCTCAGAAAAAACTGTCTCTCTACCCTGACGCTCTTGCCGCGAAAATTATAGAAAAAACCCGCGGAGGCATAGGGCTCGAAACGAACAGCGCGTTTTTTTTCCTGCTGAAAGCACTCGGCTTTAACGTCATAAGTATCGCTGCGAAACTTTTTGACCTTGACGGGACTTTCAAGCCTGAACTGCACAGAATAAGCTGCGTTGAAATTGACGGGGAAAAATATATATGCGATACTGGACTGTATTGTGAAGTTGCACGTGTTCCGCTGCTTTTGAAATGCGGTACGGAACAGAATGACGGTGAAAATCTTTACCGGTTCACAACGGGCACGGAATATACCATACTTGAAAAAAAAGAAACTTTCTTTTGGACTCCGCTTTATGCGTTTAATTTTGAAGCGGTCAGCGAGAATACTTTTGAAACGGCTCTCAAATATTGTACTGAAGATGACGCGTCAGCTTATAATAAAGCCAACAAGATTTCGATACATACGCACAGCAGTTTTGCTTATATAGCCGGAGACACTTTGAGGTACAGAAAAAACGGCAGAGTCATTAAACAGCTTTGTATTGAAGACAGACGGCAGATGAATAAACTGCTTGACGCGGTTTTTCATATAAATTTCGGTGAAGTCAAATATGTATTTTCAGAAAACACAAAACCTAAGGAGGAAGAAAAAATGAGCAAGGCAATACTCGGTTTTATAGGAACAGGTGTTATGGGAGGCAGTATGGCAGGTCATCTGCTTGACGCCGGTTATGAAGTTCATGTTTACAACAAAACGAAAGCAAGAGCGGACAAACTTGTAGAGCGCGGCGCAATTTGGGAGGACTCGCCTGCAGATATCGCAAAGAAAGCTGACTTCGTCTTCTCTATCGTCGGTTATCCGAAAGACGTTGAAGAGGTGTATCTCGGCGAAAACGGCATTGTCGCAAATGCAAAGGAAGGCGCAGTACTTGTTGAAATGACAACTTCAAGCCCGAAGCTTGCGCAGAAAATCTACGAAGCGGCAAAGGAAAAAGGACTCGGCGCTCTTGACGCTCCTGTAACCGGCGGAGACAGAGGCGCTCGCGAAGCTACGCTTTCAATTCTTGTCGGAGGCGATAAGGAAGATTTTGAAAAGGCTCTGCCGTTTTTTGAGATTATGGGCAAAAATATTAAGCATATGGGCAAGGCAGGCGCAGGCCAGTACACGAAACTTGTCAATCAGATTTTGATTACAGGCACTATGACAGGCATGTGCGAAGGGCTTGCTTTTGCAAAAGCGCAGGGGCTTGATCAGGCTGCGGTTATAGAGGCAATTTCCGGCGGAGCCGCAGGCAGCTGGAGTTTCTCAAATTACGGCCCGCGTATTCTTAAAGGTGATTATGAACCGGGTTTCTTCGTCAAGCATTATATTAAGGATATGAAGCTCGCGCGCGAAGCGGCAAAGGAAATCGGTATTGAGCTTCCGGCGCTTGACCTCACGCTTGACCTTTATGAAAAACTTGCAGGCAAAGGATTTGAAGACAAAGGTACACAGGCGCTTTATAAACTTTACGAATAAAATTGTATTGCTTTTATTAAGACTCCGGCAGCGGAGTCTTTTTTGTTTGCAGATTATTAAATGCATAGAATTTATTGGCTGTACTTTATTTTAAATATGTAAAGCAAAAAGGCTTGACAGTATAAAAATGCTCGTATATAATCTTCAGGTTGTTTGGGGAGGCGTTATGCCATGGACAGTATTGAAAGCGCAGTACAGAAAAGAATACGCGATACGCTTCTGCTCGACACTTATGGTGTACTGCTTACGGAAAAACAGCGTCTTGCCTGCGAAATGGCATGGTTTCAGGATTTTTCGCTTGCAGAGATCGCAGAAACAATCGGCATTTCGCGTCAGGGAGTTCATGACTTGATTACTAAGGCAAGAGAGAATATGGACAGTTATGATGAAAAGCTTTCGCTGCTCACGCAGCAGGAAAAACTTAAAGAACTCGCAGAGCTTGTAGAGGAACACCGCGCAGAGCTTTCTCCTGACATCACAGAGGCTTTTAACAGACTTTTTGAGGATTAGATATGTTTGATACTATAAAAGAACGTTTCAGCAGTATATTCTCTGCTCTCGGCAGCAAAGGCAAACTGACGCAGCAGGACATAGACAACGCGGCAAGGGAGATTCGCCGCGCGCTGCTTGAAGCTGACGTTAATTTTAAGGTTGTAAAGCAGCTTACTGAATCAATAAAACAGCGTGCGGCAGGACAGGATATTGTAAATTCCGTAACACCGTCACAGCAGATTTTTACAATAGTTTATGAAGAGCTTGTAAAAATCATGGGCGAAAATCCGGAATCTTTGAAAATTTCTTCAAAGCCGCCAACCGTTTATCTTATGGTCGGGCTGCAGGGGTCTGGGAAAACAACTACCACTGTTAAAATTGCAAAAAGACTCCATGCAAAAGGCCACAAGTGTCTCGTAGTTGCGTGCGACCTCAGAAGACCGGCTGCCGTTGAACAGCTGAGAGTTACGGCAGAACGGGCAAAGATTGCATTTTACGGGCCGCTGAACGGTGAGACAAATCCTGTCGAAGTCGCAAAGCAGTCAGTTACATACGCACAAGATCATCTCTGCGATTTGATTCTTCTTGACACGGCAGGACGCCTTCAGCTCGATGACGAACTGATGCAGGAACTTGAAGCAATGAAAGCTGCTGTTCCGCCGGAGGAAATTCTTCTTGTCGTAGATTCTATGACAGGACAGGAGGCAGTAAATGTAGCCTCTGCTTTTAATGAAAGGCTTTCTCTGACCGGTGTTGTGCTTACAAAACTTGACGGAGACGCGCGCGGCGGTCCCTCTTTGGCGATACGCTGCACCACGGGAGTCCCTGTAAAACTTGCAGGCTGCGGAGAAAAAACCGAAGATCTTGAGCTTTTTGACGCGAAACGCATGGCACAGAGAATTCTCGGGATGGGCGACCTTCAGGGTCTTCTCGAAAAGGTGCAGGCAACAACAAATCTGAATGACATGCAGAAAATGACTGAGAATATGATGTCAAACAGATTTACTCTAAATGATATGCTGGCGCAGTTTCAGCAGCTGCAGAAACTGGGGCCTCTTAACAAAATTCTTGAGATGCTTCCTATTCCGGGTTTATCCAAAGCAATTCAGGGAACAGATATAGATGACAGACATATTAAACATCTTGAAGCAATTATCCTTTCGATGACGCCGCAGGAGCGCACGAATCCCGCGATCATCAAAGGCTCGCGCCGCAAAAGAATTGCAGATGGTTCTGGAACTACAGTGCAGCAGGTAAATCAGCTGATTGCACAGTATGACCAAATGAAGGGCATGATGAAGAATTTTAAAGGCATGTCCGGCAAAAAAATGAAGCATCTTGCTTCGATGATGAGCATGAAAAACAAATTTTTCTAACATGCGAAAATGGCAATAAAGCCTTTTCAAAAATAAAGCACTATAAAAAACACAACAGGAGGTGTTTGAACAAATGTCAGTACGTATTCGTCTTTCACGCCACGGCAAAAAGAAAGCTCCGTTCTACCGTCTGGTCGTAACAGATTCACACAGCCCGAGAGATGGCAGATTCATCGAAATTCTCGGAACGTACAATCCGATTACCACACCGGCGGAAATCAAAGTTAACAACGAACGCGCAGCTTACTGGCTCAGCAAAGGTGCTACACCGTCAGACACGGCAAAAATTCTTCTTCAGAAAACCGGAGTCCTTGAAGCACCTGTCTACGAGCATGTAGAACCGAAGGCAAAGCTTTCTAAGAAAGCACAGGCAAAGGCAGAAGCAGCAGCAAAGGCGGCAGCCGAAGCAGCAGCTCAGCCTGAAGAAGCCGCTGAATAGGTCACGTTATGGCCAATTACGCTGAACTTGTTGAGCTTATCGTTAAAAGACTCGTCACGCAGCCGGAAGAAGTTCATATCTTCGAAGACAAAAATGACGCAGGCGCAGTTCTTGTAACGATAAAGGTCGCACAGGGTGATATCGGGCGCGTTATCGGGAAAAAAGGCTCCACGATTAACGCAATCCGCCATGTCGCCAAAGCAGCGTCAATCAAATCCGGCGAAAAAGTTGATGTCGATATCGAAGAGGATTAATTCTGACCGTATCGTAATCGGCAAAATAGCAGCCGCACACGGTGTAAGAGGTACAATGCTGATTTTCCCGCTTACGGATTTTCCGGAACGTTTTCTTGATATGAAGGAACTCGTTCTTGAAAAACAGGGAAAACCGAGCCGCACTCTTAAAGTAAAAAGCATTACTCCGTATGTCGGTAAAGGAACGCTTTTTCTCAACGCAGAGGGCATTGTCTCAAAAGATGAAGCCGACCTGCTCAAAGGAAGTCTCATTACAGTAGCCAAGGCAGAGAGAGTCCAGCTTTCGGAAGACGAATTCTGGATTGACGATCTCAAAGGTATGCAGGTTATTGATTTTGAGACAGGCAAAAAACTTGGTGTTCTGGAAGAGATAATGGAAACGGGCAGCAATGACGTTTATCTTATCAGAACAGGAGACAGAACTCTTAAGCCGCTGCCTGCATTGAAAACATCCGTGCGTAAGGTTGATATGCCGGAAAAAACGCTCTACGCGACTATACCAGAAGGCTTGTGGGATTAAAATGAAAATTTCAATTCTCACTGCATTTCCGGAACTTATGCAAAATTATCTCGGCGCAAGCATTTTAGGCCGAGCTGTCGCAAGCGGCAAACTCGAAATTGAAGTAATCGACCTTCGCGATTTTGCTGAAGGAGATTACAGACAGATCGATGATTACTGTTATGGCAGCGGAGGAATGATGTTAAAGCCGGAGCCTCTTGAAAAAGCACTGAAAAGTGTTTCAAAAGAGGGAAAACCTTATGTAGTATATCCGTCACCGCAAGGGACAACGCTCTATCAAGAGCTTGTAGAAGAGCTTGCGCGCAAGGAACATCTCGTTATAGTCTGCGGACA
Organism: Synergistaceae bacterium; assembly: GCA_045642025.1. Lineage (GTDB taxonomy): Bacteria > Synergistota > Synergistia > Synergistales > Synergistaceae > Equadaptatus. The sequence goes on along the minus strand of JAZUIB010000065.1, from coordinate 9,782 downwards.
TTACGAAGGCATTGACGAGCGTTTCACACAAAAATACGCGGACATGGAGATTTCTCTAGGAGATTTCGTCCTCACAGGCGGGGAAATGCCTGCAATGGCAATCACAGACGCAATTTCGCGTTTAATACCCGGGGTTGTAGGAAACACGTCTTCGGTTGAAAACGATTCCTTCTACGACGGAATGCTCGATACCCCGCACTATACAAGACCTGCCGAATGGCAGGGTGAAAAAGTGCCGGAGGTGCTGCTCAGCGGAAATGAAGCTGCCATTAAAGAATGGCGCAGCAAACAATCCGTTGAAAGAACCTTGAAAAGACGTCCTGATATTGTCGCAAGAGCAGGGTTAACGCCATGGCTTTCGGGAGGCAGTTACGTTATGGAGCTGCACTACCCCGTACTAGGCAAGGAAGGGGAAAAAACGTCTACAGCGATTACAGGCATGGACATTCACGACATAGCGCGTGCATGCCGCACCTACGGGATAAAAAAATATCTGCTTGTAACACCTATCGCACAGCAAAGGGAAATGGCGCGGCGCATCATTACCCACTGGACGGAAGGCTGGGGAGCACAGCACAATCCTGACAGGTCAGAGGCTTTCGGCAGAATCAAAATATTTGCTTCTGCGGAAAAAGCATTTGCCTGGATTCGCGAAAAAGAAAAACATGAGCCGTTCAAAATTGCAACAACTGCCAAACAGAGCGCAAAAGCTGTACACTGGCTGACACTCAAAAGAGAAATACTTGAAAAAGAACTCCGCCCTGTATTTATTTTTGGCACAGGCTGGGGGCTTCACCAGGATATTCTCAACACAGTTGATGCAATCATGACTCCCATTGAGGGTGGCAATGACGGCTGGAACCACCTTTCCGTAAGAAGCGCAGTCAGCATAACACTAGACAGATTCTTCGGAAAAAGATAAGAAAACTAAAATTCATTCTACGCCGGTTCAGAGAACCGGCCGCTGGAAACAAGATTACGCAAGGAGGGAAAACAGATGATAGATCCCAGAATAGCTCTCGTTGAAAAGAAATTTCAGAAGACAGCAGAAGAACTTCCTGAATTCCGCGCAGGAGACACTGTAAAAGTCAGCGTCAAGGTTAAAGAAGGCGAACGTGAACGTATTCAGGTTTTTGAAGGCGTTGTTATCAGCAAAATGCACGGCGGTCTTCGCGAAAGTTTCGTGGTCCGCAAAATATCAAACGGCATCGGCGTTGAAAGAATATTCCCGATCAACTGCCCGAACGTTGCCAAAATCGATGTTGTACGCCGTGGTAAAGTCCGCAGAGCAAAACTCTACTATCTCCGCAAACTCAGCGGTAAAGCTGCTCGTATCAAAGAGCGCAGAGACTTTGCAAAATAATAAAAAATCTGCTTGACTTAGGTTATACATCTGCGTATAATAGTTAAGTTCGCCGGGGTGGTGGAATTGGTAGACACGCACGTTTGAGGGGCGTGTGGGGAGACCCTTACGAGTTCGATTCTCGTCTCCGGCACCATTGAAACCCTCTGAGAGGCTCGTAAGAGCCTCTCATTTTTTTTGCAAAATTTTGTGGAAAGCGAAATAGTATAACTTCATTTTGTACTTTATAAAAATGTCATTTGCCGAATGACAGATTAGTTATAAAACTCTATTAGCCAAAATTGAAAATTTTTCATTTTTGGCTAATAGAAATGCGGCGGAAAGTTTTTTGTCTATTACTAAAGTTTCGTTTAGCTGTTATTTTTTTACGTTTCTTGCTCATTTTTATCTGCTTTGGAGTACAATATATAAACAAAAGAAACAGGGAGTGGACAAAATGAAAATACTTGCCATAAACGGCAGCCCGAGAAAGGGCTGGAATACATCACAGATGCTTGAAAGCACGCTTGAGGGCGCGGCTTCTTTGGGCGCAGAAACAGAAATTGTCAATCTTTATGAGCTTGAGCCTTTTACAGGCTGCAGAAGCTGTTTTGCCTGCAAATACAACAATGAAGCCTGCTACGGAAAATGCGGCTGGCAGGACGGGCTGACTCCCCTGCTTGAAAAAATTAAAACGGCAGACGCGCTTATCATAGGCTCTCCCGTTTATCTTTCAGATGTTTCAAGCGGAGTCCGCGCGCTTATAGAGCGTATGATATTCCCAGTTTTTCAGTACACTAATGAACACAAAAGCCTCGTCGGCAGAAAAATCGCCTGCGGGCTTATTCTCACAATGAACGTGCCTCGTCACATGATGGTGCGTCTGCATTATAACCGCCCTGACGGCGCTTTCGGACTTATTCAGCGTTTCCTCGGGCATTTCTACGGCAGCTGCGAAATGCTCTGCGCGTGCGACACATACCAGTTTGATAACTATGCTGACTATGTCTGCACAATGTTTGACGCCGGACACAAGGCGGAAATGCGCGAAAAGCAGTTCCCGAACGATTTGCAGAAAGCGTTTGAACTCGGCAAACTGCTGATAAATCAGGCAAAAAAACACAGTAAATAAAACTAAATTACCGATGACCAAGTGTTGATTTTCGATTTAAGGAGATATTATGCCGACTATTCATACTTATTTCAGAATTTCAGAAGCAAAGAAACATTTAGCTGAACTGTACAAACAAAAAAAACAGAGCGCTATTTTTCTTGTACCGACAACGCTTGACAAGGACACTTTGACTGACCTTATCCAAGACAGCGCGTCTGTTTTCGGCAAACGCCCCAATATTATGACGCTCAGCGAACTGCTTAAAAAGCTGGCAGAAAACGCCGAACAGCCGCTGCACGTCATTGACCCGCCTGACCACAAGCTTATTCTGAAATATCTTATCGAAAAATACAAAACGGACAACGAGGGCATGGAATTTCCTGCCGGAATGTCACATCAGGGCTTTGTAACTCTGCTTTCGGACAATATTCACACGCTGATAAAAGAGGGGGTAAAGCCTTCGCTTATCAAAGAAAGGCTTGCGGACACGCTTGAGGGTAATAATCCTGAGAAACTTCTCTGTGACCTTTACAAAAACTATCTTGACTATCTCTCAGAGCACAATCTTGTAGATTCTGTTCAGACGCCGGACAAAATTCTTGAATATTTGAAAAATGACCCTTCATTCCTAAAAGAAAAGACTCTTGTCATAGTCGGTTTCAGCACCTTTACGGGCAATCAGCTTATGCTGTTTGAGCCGCTGTGCAATATCGAAAACTGCAGCTGTGAGTTTATCATGCCTCAGGCAGATATGCCGGACAAAAGTTTCCGCGGCGGACTTCAGCAGCTCGCTTCTTTTGAAAATATACAAAATAGCAATTCTCTCACAGATAAGATTAAACCGCTTAAAATCAAAAAACTTGAAGGCAACAACAAAAATCTTGAATATATGGCGGTTGCGCGAGAATTGGCGCTCTGGAAGCTGAATAAAGGCAATCTGACGGAAGCGTTCGGTGTGCTCTCAGATTTCGGTCAGGTCGGCATACTTTCAACGCCGCAGTCGCTTGACAGCATGGAAAACGAGCTGCGCCGCTACGGCATACCGTACAACGTGGTTTCGCGCGGCACTGTACATGATACACCGCTTGGCAGGCTTCCGCAGCAGATATGGGCGGCATATACTTCCGTTTGGGACACAGACGAAACAGCCGCGCTTTTGTCTCATCCGCTGCTTCTGCACGACGGTTTCAGCCACAGGAAATATGTGAAATATTTTCCGCACGGCGAAGAAGGCTGGCGAAAAGCGCTTGAAGGAAACAAAGCCGCACTTTCGCTTTTTGACAGACTTACAGCGCTGTGTAGCAGTTTTAAAGAGGGCGGTACTCCATCACAAATCCTTACTGCGTGGAAAAACTTTCTTGATACGCTTAATATCACACACACAGCCTCGAAACTTGTGCAAGACGATGCAGAGTTTGACTACACCGTCAAAAATCTTTCAACTGCTCTGCACGAACTGGACAAAAAAATCCGTCAGCTTAAAGGCGCAGGCAAGAACGCCGGCCCTGCCGCAGAATTGACTTTCACCGGAAAAGACGCTGTCGCGTTTCTGCTTGACTGGGCTTCAACGGCAACACTGCCGATACAGCTTGCGCAGAAAAACAGTCTGACACTCTACGGCAAAGCGCCGGCAACCTTTGAACAGCACGATTTCTGGATTATGACAGACATTGACGCATCGACATGGCCTGGGGTGCTTCGAGAGTCTCCTCTGCTTCGCAAAGAGCAGCTGGAATTGATAAATCAAAAAGAAAAAAACACCGAAGCCGTGATTTTGAAATCCGCGCACATACCAACTATAGCCGAGCAGCGCGAGCAGAAAGAACTGCTGCTGCGCCGTCTGCTTGCAACGGCAAAACAGGGCGCGGTAATCGCGCGCTCAACAACAGACGCAAACGGGCGGCCGCAGGGAGAGTCAATTTTTGTCACTCGCCTTTTTGACAAAAAAACAGCACAGCAACAGCTGTTTGAACCTTGCGGCGAAAACATCGAGTACAGTCTTGCAAAATCTCTTCCGCAGGAGGGCGACGAGTGGTTTGAAGGCGCGGAACTGCCTGAAAACGTAAAAAAGCAGCGCAACCGCGGAAAGCTGCCGAGAACTGCCGAATACAGACAGGAAAAGCCGACCGTTTCTTTAAGCATGCTCGACTCGTGGACAGAATGTCCTTACTTTTACTGGTGCCGCAAGATGCGGCTCGAACGCTGGGAAAACAATGCCTACGATCCCTTGAAAGCGGGAATTTTCAACCATGCGCTGTGGGAAAGCTACTGGAAGCAGCCGGAAGAAAATCGAGGCAGTTTTACTGCATACGTCGCAGCAAACTGGAATAATGAAAAACTTCGGGAGGATAATTACAAAGGACTTTCAACCGACAGACTTGCGCGCTACGACGCGCTGCTGAAAGAAGAGGCGTTTGCCGTTGCAGAGCTTCAAGACGAAATTGAGAAAAGGGCAAAGGCGCACGGACGCCTCAGCGTTGAAACAGAAGTTCAGATAAAAGACGCGAACGAAAACGATTTTGAAATTGACGGAGTGAAATTCCGCGGAAAATTCGACCGCATAGACATATACCCCGGCAACAAGGCTGTAATTCTCGACTACAAGCTGGACAAAGCCGAAAAGCACGCAGACGACCTGCAGCTTCCCGCCTACGCTTATCTGCTCAAAAAACTGCGCGGACTTGACGTTGCCGGCTTCTGCTGGCTGGGACACGGCGACGGAAAATTGTACGGTTATTTCAGCGACGACAAAATGGCATCAGTTTACGGAATTGAGGAAAAATCGGTCTGCAACAACGCTGTCGCGAGCGACGCGCAGATTGCCAAAGCTGAAGAAACGCTTACTAAAATCGCCGCGGCGGTAAATGACGGCACATTCAAAGCCAATTACAACGCACGCCGCCGCAATATGGAAAAAGGCAGCAGTGCATGTCAGCAATGCGAATATCAGACACTTTGCCGCAGACGGGAAGACCCCTTCTACACGGAAGAAAGCGAAGAGGGCACGGAGGAATAAAATGAACTGGCAGGAATTTATTTTAGGAGACAGCACAGAACAGCAAAAAGAAGCAATAATGTCGCAAAAGCCTTTGACGGTTGTAAGCGCAGGCGCAGGCGCGGGAAAAACTCAGACGCTTGCCCAGCGTTTTGCATGGCTGCTTGCAAATGACGAAAGCTGTGCCGCGCAGCAGATACTCGTACTCACCTTCACGAAAAAAGCAGCGCAGGAAATGCGCGAAAGAATCGACAGTCAGCTGAAAAAACTTTACAACGAATACGGCAGCGAACTGCCGTTTCTCAAAGAAAGAATTGAACAGCTTGAAGACGCCGACATTTCCACGCTTGACTCCTTTGCGATGAAAATTACTCGCGAAGCAGGGCTGTCGCTTGACATAGACCCTGCCTTTACCATCGTTTCTGCCCCGTTTGAAGAACTTTTCTGGCAGGAATTCACTACAACGCTTGACGAACTGTCAACAAAAAAACTCCAGCGGCTGTGCGGCGACAATGCAGTTTGGAAACAGCGCGCCGCAGAACTTTTCGGACATCCGCTCTTTCCAAAGTTCGTAAACTGTTACAGACCTGAACACCTTGCACAGGCAGCAAGAAACGCTGTTTCCGCCTGCGGCAGCATGGACAAAGACCGTGAAGGAAATGCTGTAAACAGTGAATGGCTCTGGAATTTTACAAACGAAAAAGCGCTGTCAGAGCTCCAGGAAAACAAATTCGGCAAAGATTACGACCTGAAAAAACAGGTTGTGAAAGAGTGGCACAGGGTTATCGTCAGTTCCGAATTTGCGGCTATTAAAAATAATAATTCAGACAAGAAAATTGAAAAAGCCTTGCTCAATGCCGCAAACTTCATTGACGAAACAGAGGACAAATTTGTAGATGAGCTGCTTAAAGTACTGTCAAATTTGCACGGGCAGACAAAAGATTTCCAAAATCTATTCACAAATTTTCTTTACACTTCACCTAAAGACTACCGCGATACACTTATACATAACCTTTTTCTGTCTGCCAAACCCTCGGCAGAAGAAAAAGAACTGCTGTCGCTGCTCAACAAAACTGCGGCTCTCGGCTGGCACTGCTGGGAACAGAAAAAAAGCACCTCTAACTGTCTTTCAGTTAACGACCTTATTCAAAAAGCAAAAGAAGTGCTTGAAAACAATCCTGAATGCGGTGAAAAATACCGGCACATAATGGTTGACGAATTTCAAGACACCAACCCGCAGCAGAATGCGCTGCTTGAAAAGCTCTGGAAAGGACTTAACGCAGAAAACCCGAACACGCTTTTTGTCGTCGGCGACATTAAGCAGTCAATCTACCGTTTCCGCCACGCCGACCTGACACTTTTCAAAAACTACATTGATGCAGCAAAACATTCAGATTGTGCACAATACATTAACCTTGACAAAAATTTCCGTTCAACAAAAGCTCTGCTTGGGATTTTCAATGACACATTTACGGACATCTGGCAGAACAGCATGGGCGACATTGAACTGAACTACCCCAACGGCAAAGAAGATGCTTTCGAGGACTGTGCGTTTGACCTCATCAGCTATGCAAACAAAAAAAAGGGCGGCTTGCGTACAGACGATGCCCGCTTTGAACTCTACAAGGCACTTGCAAAAAGAATCACGGAGCTTCGCGGCAGCGTGACAGTGTACGACAAGGAGAAAAAAACCAGACGAACAAGCAGCTGGAAAGATTTCACAGTACTTGCCCCAACGCGCACTTCGTACGGAGCAATCGAAAAAGCCTTTGAATATGCCGGAATTCCTTACGTCCTCTGCACAAGCAGAGACTACTACGGCAGAGACGAAATCCGCGTGCTCATAAACCTTGTCACGCTCTTTTCGACAAAAAATGACGCGCTTGCTCTTGCCGCCTGGCTTGCCTCACCTTTCTGCGACATTCCGGCAGGAGAAACGGAGCGCATAATTTCAGCCGCGGCGGCAGACGGAGTGAACAATACTCTGTGGCAAATCGTCAAAGAGCACTATCCTAACGAAACGGACAGAATAGAAAAACTGAGCCGTATTGCAAAACTTCGCGGTGTATCTGCCGCTCTTATGGAAATTCAGCGCGACAGAGAATATCTCAAAGCCTATACGCCGTCACAGAGACGACGTGTCGCAACAAACGTCGCAGGACTTATAGAAGCCACTCGTGAATATGAAAACTCTGTCGGAGGCTCGCTTGCCGGCTGCGCCGAATATCTGCAGAATGCCGTCAGCAGCGCCCAACAGAAAGAAGAACCGGAGATTGCCGACAGCAGTCAGGACTGCGTAAAAGTAATGACAATACATGCCTCAAAAGGGCTGGAATTTCCCATTGCAATACTTGCTGAAACACAGCGAAACAGAAAAATTTCAAGCGATACCGTCAAAATATCTCCGACACTCGGGCTTCTTGTCAACAAGCTGCCCGACTTCATCGAAACCGGCGGCAGCAGAGAGATTGTATCGGCACAATGGCACGCTGACCTTGACAAAGCAGAACAGGACGCAGAATATGAACGCTGCTGGTATGTTGCGATGACACGCGCGCGCGAAAAACTGATTATGTGCGGCACACAGACAGAAACCGCGAAACAGGAAATCACAAACACAGGATTTCTAAAAAAATTCCTTAACACAGGACAAATTGCACACAATACAACAGACATCAGATCCATTGACGCGAAAAATTTAATACAGGAAAAGGCCGAAAAAGCTGAACAGACCGCCGAAAGCGCTCCGGCTGAAATTGAGCCGCTTAAAGTAACGCAGTTCACAGGTGCAATGCTCAGCCGCATAACCGCGTCAGCCTACGCAATGATTGAATGGTGCCCTGCAGCTTACCGCACAAGTTTCAGACAGGGAATAAAACAGAACTGGGAAAACGAAAACAACGGCGAAGACAGTTCAAGCGGACAGGCATTCGGGAACATAGTTCACCAGATAATGCGCCGCTGGGATTTCACTACAGAAGAACTAGACGAATTTCTCTGTGATAAATTCGCAGACAAGCTCTCAGACGAACTCAAAACAGAATTTGCAAAAGGCACTACAAGACAGGAAATCCGCCAAATACTCACAGGCTTTGCCAAAACCGAAACTGCAAAAATGCTTACCGACCTTGCCAAGAAAGACCAAATACTGCAGCGCGAAGCGTCCTTCCGCGCACACAGCGGAGAACTGCTCCTCGTAGGCGCGACAGACCTTTACTGGGAAGATGAAAAAGTATATCACATACTCGACTGGAAAACAGGCGGTGAAAGTGACGCGACAAACACCTACTATCTGCCGCAGCTCAAATTCTATGCAGCGGCACTTTGGCTTGCCACAAAAGACACTGATAAACGTCCGGACAAAATCGGCATACGGCTTGTACATCTTCGCACACCCGAAAGCGAAGAAACCTTCCTTATGCCTGACAAACTCGACAAAATTGCCGAAAAAGTCACCAGTGCGGCACAAAGAGCAGTATCGGGAGATTTCACCCCACAGACAGACAAATGCAGCGGCTGCCCGTGGAAAAACAGCTGCAAACACGCGAAATAACCGGCATAAAAAAACGCAGGCGGATGCCTGCGTTTTTTTACTGCTCAAGATAAAAACTAATCACCAAAATCCAGACTGCAGTCAAACACCTTAACAGCGCCACGCTCATTCCTTTCAAAAAATCCTACCCTTGCCCTGCTGATCTTTACTGCGCCCTCTCCGCCGATAAACACACCAATCTCCGGCTTACTTACCTTATCCATACCGTTAAGCGCAACAAACACACCGACCTGCGGCTTGCTCACACGTTCAAACAAACTTCCGCCTCCGGCAGGCTGAAATTCAGAGTCCTTCTGCAACTCATCAATAACATTGGCAAGAGCCGCTGCATCAACCTCTGATGCATCAGCATCTATAGATTTCAAAAGTTTCTTTGTAACATCAACCATACTCGTGCTCACTGACACCACTCCTGTCCACTAACCTAATAATACCACCCTAAGCACTGCATTTTTAAAAAAATTGGGAATTTTTTGAAAATTTCTGCCGCATATCTGCAATTATACCTCTCAAAGCACTCCGTATTTGCAAACGCCCCCCGATTTTCGCATTTGTTTTTCATTTACTTTTCATTTCATTTGCAATTTTTGACTTTGTGAATTTTTCACAATGCGGCATAAATGCAGTATACAGCTGACTTTATCCGCTGTTGATGAATTTTCGTCTTACCCGCTCTAATTTGGGGTGTTCCATTTACCGTATCGTCTGAACATTATATATAGGAGGGGTGAGAAACCGCACAGCGTTTTTTCTCTTTTCCAAGATTTAGCTCTGTCCC
>JAZUIB010000064.1:0-35767 GCA_045642025.1 Synergistaceae bacterium | reverse complement strand
CGCAAACGTTACCCTTATTGGTAAGGTACATGTCGGCGGAGCCTATGTAACTGTTATGGTCCGTGGAGATGTCGGTGCTGTTAAAGCAGCAACAGACGCAGGTGCAGCGGCAGCAGAAAGAGTTGGAGAACTTATTTCTGTTCACGTTATCCCGCGTCCGCACGAAGAGGTCGAGTATATACTTCCCAGCCTCGATAAAAAAGACTAATTAAGTCCGGAAAACGGGGTGAACCTCTTTGAAGGCAATCACAGAAGCAATACTGCGCGATCAGTTGAGAGCCTCCCAACCTGAATCATATCAGGTGCCGGAAGGCAAGATACTTTCGCCGGCTGCACGTGAATACCTTCGTCAGCGCAAAATCGAAATAGTTGAAAATTCGGTGCACACAAGGTTTAATTTTAAACCTGAAAAAGCGGTTGCAGCGTCATCCGGCACTTCGGCACCATCAACCGAATTTAAGAATGAATTCGGAGAAGAAGATGCGAAGAAACAGCAGCTTGCACGCGCCGTCACAGCGCCGGTACCTGGTCAGGCCTGTGTCCCAAAATACGTGGATTACACTAGCGGAGCATTTTTTCCTGAAAAGCCTGAGCATATGACTCAGCTTGTCAGCAATAAACTTGTTCCGAAGGATCATCTCCGCATCTATTTTAGGGGCAAACTTGACAGCCTTCAGTCTCATTTCGTTCTTACCCAGGCGATAATAGCTGAAAGCAGCGGCAGTAAACGTCTTATCGATGATCTTAACGATGTTCTCGGTGTACTTCGCGAAATTATGCGTTGTGATGTGCTTGATGAACCATTCGTTAATGAACGTATAATTGGACTGACTCATGCGGAAATCCGCGAACGTTCTCACAATCCAATGAAGTTCTTCTCGATAAAACAGATGGTTTTGCCTGATTATACCTTTGGCAAGGTTTATGCCATGCTGAATGAACTTCGCACTGCAGTACGCGAAACAGAGGTCGCAGCAGTAAGAGCGTTCAGAAGACAGACTGTTTATGAGCGCAAAGACATAGTTGAGACTCTCAACAGACTCTCCAGTGTCATGCATATTATGATGTGCATGTATTTGGCAGAGGAATATAAGAAATAGTAAAGGTGGTTAAGTGTCATGCAGGATGTTATAGTTGACAATGTCCTTCAGGCTATTGACAAAGCCGCACTTGTAATTATTGAAGTATCGGCAAGACACATACACCTGAGCAAAGGTGACATGGCTCGTCTTTTTGGTGAAGGAGCCGAAATGATTGCAAAACGTCCGCTTTCACAGCCAGGACAGTTCCTTGCAGATCAAAGAGTCAATCTTATCGGACCTAAAGGCAAATTTACCAGAGTTGCCCTTCTCGGTCCGGAACGTTCAGAAACTCAGGTTGAACTGTCACGCAGTGATGCTGTGGCACTTGGCGTAGAAGCACCGCTCAGACTTTCGGGGCAGCTTGAAAACAGCGGACAGGTTACGATAGAAGGCGAAAAAGGTTCTATCACAATTCCGAAGGGTGTAATATGTGCGAAACGTCATGTCCACGTCACACCTCAAGTTGCAGCACGTCACGGATGGAAAGACAAGCAGATTGTAAGCGTTGAAACGCTTACTGATCGTCCTGTCATTTTCAAAGATGTTGTTCTTCGTGTAACAGAAAATTCACGTTACCGTATGCACATCGACTTTGACGAAGCCAATGCTGCTCATGTCCAGGGATTTGTACTGGGCAAAATTATTGCATAGCAGCAGATTCGGAGAGATATATAATGCTTGACCTGAGAAGAGTCAACAGTTACATGAAAAAGGTAGCTGCTTCCGAAACTGAAGTTTTTCTTCCCAAAAAGAAAAATTCCCGGTTTAAAGTTGGGCTTGACCTCGGCACAGCCTACATCGTTATGGTTGTCCTCGACGAAGAGAACAATCCTGTCGCGTGTGAGAAGCAAGCGGCAAGTGTACTTAGAGACGGTGTCGTCGTTGATTACACAGGAGCACTCAATATCAGCCGTACCCTCAAACAGAAACTTGAGAAACGTATCGGCAGAGAACTCGACAAGTGTGCAATTGCAATGCCAGCAGGGACTGAAAGTAGCGCACGTACTCATCGGTATGTTGCGGAAGGCGCTGGTTTACGTGTTACCAATATTCTTGACGAGCCGACTGCAGCCAATTCAATATACAAAATTGATAACGGTGTTGTAGTTGATATTGGTGGCGGAACAACGGGCCTTGCCATATTCAATGAAGGCAAGGTTACGCAGATATATGATGAACCAACCGGAGGAACTCATGTAACACTTGTACTCGCAGGCAATCAGCGTATCTCTATTGATGAAGCAGAGGCGATCAAGTTAGATTATGCAAGGCACAAAGAAATTATGCCGATTATCCGGCCGGTTATAGAAAAGATGGCATCTATAGTTGTGCGTCATATAGACTCATCACAAATTGACACTATTTATCTCTGTGGTGGCACTTCGTGTCTCACGGATATTGAAAAGGTCTTTAAAAAAGTAACCGGCATAGAGACAATCAAACCTGCTGATCCGTTCTTGGTTACCCCTGCTGGAATCGCTGCGAATTGCTTATTAGATCAAGAAACAGAGGAGGAATATTAAATGGATTACGAAGCCTTGGTTCAGGAAGTCCTGAGAAGAGTTATGATAAAACTCCAGGAACTTGAAGCCGGAAAATCGTGCAATGCCAGTGTTCCTCAGCCTGCTTCAGCCTGTTGCTGCGAAGCATCGGAACCAGTGAAGGAAAAAACGTTCAAAAAACGCGTAATTACTGAACGCAACGTCAAAGATGCAGCAGTAGAAGGCGCAAAACGCATCATCGTCTGCGAGAATACAATCATCACGGATCTTGCGCGCGAATTGGCAGCACGCAACCGTATTGAAATTATCAGAGGCTAACCAATGAAAATTGCAAAGGTGCTCGGCAATATTTGGGCAACACGAAAAGAGGAGAGGCTTGCTCCGTTTAAATTGCTCATACTTCAGCCGATCAACGTAATCGATAATTCATTGGATGATGCCCCGATGGTGGCAATTGATATCATAGGCGCTGGTGTAGGCGAAACTGTTATTTATGTCAGTGGCAGTTCCGCACGAAGTGCTAGCGGGAATACCTCAAATCCAATAGATGCCTCGGTTGTCGGTATTGTTGATGACTTTGATATCGACACAAAGGCTATCTAAGAAAGAGTGGCAGACATGGATTTTATAGAAACAGTAAAATCAGCAGGTATAGTCGGAGCTGGTGGCGCAGGTTTCCCTACTCATGTCAAGCTCAATGCCAAAGCGGAATATTTCATTATTAACGCTGCGGAATGCGAGCCTCTTATTGAGACTGACAAATTTATCTGCCGTAAATATGCTGACGAAATGATCGACGCAGTCGTCCAGACAGCAGCACATCTTCAGGCTCAGAAAGTTGTCATCGCCATTAAAGCTATATACAAGGCTGAAATTGAATCACTTGAAGCGGCAATCAAACGTGCCGGTGCAAAAATTGAAATCTGCGGTATGCCTGCGTTTTATCCCGCAGGCGACGAACAGACAATGGTTCAGTTCGTTACAGGACGCAGTGTGCCGGAACGCGGTCTTCCGCTTAATGTCGGCGCGGTAGTAGACAACGTCGGAACAATGCTCAATCTTCATTATGCAATGAAGAATGGAGAACCTGTTTGCGACAAGTTCCTCTCCGTAGTCGGTGAAGTCAGAGAAACAACAATGCTTCATGTTCCTCTCGGAACATCCGTGGTTGAGTGCATTAATCAGGCGGGTCCGCTCCTCGAATGGGGAGAGTATGCAATCATCATGGGTGGACCTATGATGGGAAAAGTAGTAGTCGGAGATGATATCAAAAACACGGTTGTAACAAAAACCACCGGTAACATCATCGTTCTTCCGAAGGAACATTACCTCATCAAATATGCGCTAAAGCCAATCGATGGAATTCGTCACATGGCAAAGAGTTCATGTATTCAGTGCAGATTTTGCACGGATATGTGCCCGCGTTATCAGCTTGGGCACAAAATTCTTCCGCATTTGGTAATGCGTAATTTCTGGAGAGAAGATTCTATTACGGATGACGAAGAATTCGTACGCTGCTTTGGTTCGGCACTCAACTGCTGTGACTGTGGTGTCTGCGAAATGTTCGCCTGTCCGATGAGCCTCTCACCGAGGAAAGTCAACGGATATTTCAAAGGAAAACTTCGTGAAAGAGGCCTCGATATGCCTAAAAATCAGGAACCGCACGCTCTTGCGTCAATTAATCACAAGCGTGTCGCAACATCAAGACTTGTTGCGCGTCTTGGACTGAACAAATACTACGGTCGCCATGCGCATGATGAATTCATTGACTACACACCGAAGAGTGTATTCGTTCCGTTCAGTCAGCATATCGGAAAACCTGCACAGCCTGTTGTCAAAGCAGGTGACAAGGTCGTAAAAGGACAACTTATTGCAGCAGCGGCGGAAGGCGCTCTCTCAACAAACATCCACACCGGCTTTGCAGGTACAGTAGTATCGGTAGACGCCCAAGGCGCCGTTATCTCGTCCGAGGGGAGGAAATAAAACCAGATGAACAATGCTATAGGACTGGTAGAACTTAACAGCATTGCAAGGGGCATCGAGACCTGCGATTTTATGATTAAAGCGTCAAAGGTTCAGTTGCTTCGCGCATGCACAATCTGCCCAGGCAAATATATCGTTCTGGTCGGCGGTGACGTTGGCGACGTAAGAGCTTCAATGAGAGAAGGCATCTCAAGAGCCGGAGAAACACTCGTTGATACACTTCTTATTCCGCAGGTTCACCAGGACCTTATCCCTGCAATCTCAATGACCACACAGGTTACAGAGCTTCAGGCAGTCGGCGTACTTGAATATTATTCGGTTGCGTCGGCAATCAACGGAGGCGATATTGCAGCCAAAGCCGCGCGGGTCAAACTGATTGAAATTCGTACCGGTTTTGCAATCGGCGGCAAGGGTTTCGTCACGCTCACGGGCGATGTCGGAGCAGTCAGAGCATCAATCGAAGCCGCAAGCAACAGTTCGGACCTCTTTGTACATTCTGTTGTCATTCCGCGTCCGGACAAACGTCTCTTCGAAACACTGCTCTAAAACACACATAAAGGAAGGTATATAACATGTTTGACGAACTTATGAATCACCTTTCAAACACAGCCGTATTCACGGAATCTTTCCATGCATGGTGCTCGGGGCTCTCAATTAATGGAATTATCATGTTTATTATGATGATATTCATGCTTGTAGGCGCCGTAGATAAAATCCGTCTCACGCTCAGTTCTGCACCGGCAGAAGTCAAAGATGACGAGAACAATTTTATCTATGCCAAACAGTTTGATGAAGGATTCATGGCTATGGGAGCATTGGCAGTTGCAATGGCAGGTGTTGTTGCAGCTGCACCTGTTCTCAAAATTCTCCTTGAACCTATCATTGCTCCTATTTATAAAATGGTTGGTGCAAGCCCTGCTATGTTTGCCACTACACTTCTGGCATGCGATATGGGCGGCTATCCGATGGCGATGCAGCTTGCAGGCGCAGGTAACGAAGCCGTTGGTAACTTTGCCGGACTTATCCTTGGCGGTATGATGGGACCGACAATCGTTTTCACTATTCCAATTGCTCTTTCAGTTATTAAAGCTGAAGACAAAGGATTCCTTGGTGCCGGTGTGCTTTGCGGACTTATCACGATACCTCTTGGCTGCATTGCCGGTGGTCTTTGCATGAATATGACACAGTACAAAATGCCGCTCGGAACAATACTTGTTAACCTTATTCCGGTTATCATTGTTGCAGCAGCAGTCTGCGTCGGACTTTGGTTTGCAACGGACAAGATGATCAGCGGATTTAATAAATTCGGTAATGCCATTATGGTACTTATTACTATAGTAAGTGCTATCGCAGTTTTTGAGTATATTACCGGAATTAAATTCCCGCTTTTTAATCTCATGGTTGAAGCACCCGAAGGAGAAGCACTTTGCCCGCTTGAAAGCGGACTTCTTGTCTGCGGACAGATAGCAATCGTTCTTATCGGTGCATTCCCGATGGTTGCATGGATCAAAAAGACATTTGGTAAGGCACTTAACAAGGTAGGAAATGCTCTTGGAATGGATGAAACCGGATCAGCAGGACTTGTTGCAACACTTGCCAACAACGTTGCCACAATCAACATGCTTGGTGATATGAACCCGCAAGGCAAACTTCTCAACATTGCGTTCTTTGTCTCAGCAGCATTTGTTTTCGGCGATCATCTTGGTTTTGCAGGCGGTGTCTGCCCTGAAATGATTTTCCCGATGGTTGTCGGTAAACTTGTTGCAGGTATCACAGCACTTGTTCTTGCTTGGATGCTTTCTGAAAAACTTATCAGTAAAGTTACAGGTAAGTAGTATATAGGAAAGCAGGGGAAAACAAGATGAACGTTAGCGAACAGGTAATCCGCGAGATAATTAAACAGGCGCTTATAGAAAAGCTTGGTGCAGCAGCGGGAGAAAATGCGACGTTACAAACTATTCCGGGTGATTTTGTTAAGAAAAAGGCGCCCAGCGGTGTTTTGGTAGTCAAAGGAGACACCGTCAGAACAGAACGCTTTGAAGTAGACGGGGTATCTCTAAAAGACGTTACCACACTTGACGAATCGCCTAACATGGGACCGGGTTACATGGAACTTGATCATGCTGCTCTTGAATGGACTCTGACTTATGACGAGTATGACATCGTACTTGAAGGAACACTTCAGATAGAAACAGATGGTCACATAGTCACAGGACACCCCGGAGACATGATTTTTATACCGAAGAACACGCACATTCATTTCCAGACACCGGATAAAGTACGGTATGCTTATGTAACATATCCGGCAAATTGGGCAGATTTACTTTAAGTTGAATATCAGCACGAAAAAATGCGGCGCAAACGCCGCATTTTTTCGTGCTGCATTTTTATTTTAATATAGACATTACACATATAGTAGTGATAAAATATCTAGACTAAAACTTTATATTATTAACGGAGGCGAAAGAATTGAAGAGAATTACCAAAATCACACTACTTGCAGTAGTAATCGCAACAATCTTCGCATCATCGGCATTTGCGTTCAAACCTGTCCTTCTACAGAGCAAAGCGTGGGAACCGAACACAAAAGCAGTTATCAATGAGATGCTCGTAACATACGGCAAAGCCAGCCCGAACTACAAAGCAGACCACAAACCATATGCAGCCTTTGACTGGGACAACACAACAGCAATCCTCGATGTCTTCGAGCAGACAACGATTTACCAGCTCGAAAGACTTCGCCTTGGTGCAAAACCGGAACAGATGCTTGAAGTTCTACTTACAGGAATTCCGACAGAAGTTCTCGACAAACCTGTAGGCGGCGATCTCGGCAATGCGACAATCAGGCAGGCTGCAACAGATGCAGCAAAAGCATACGCAAAACTTTATGCAAAAGGCTACGTCTGCCCGACACCTGCAAAAGTTGCGAAGATGGCCGAATGGCAGGCAACAGATGATTGGAAAGAATTTGCGACAAAGACGCGCTGGCTTTATGATGCAATCGGCGAAATGACCAGTACGTCAATCTCATATCCGTGGGTTACATACCTCTTCACAGGAATGACACCTGACGAAGTAACGGCACTTTCTGAAGAATCATACCGTTATCATAATGCAAAGAGCATTGCAGACAAATCATTCTGGAAGAAATGCAAATGGACAAGTCCTGCAAACTATCCAGGAAGTACAGCCGGACAGCTTACAATTGGATATAACCAGGGTATTACAGTCTCACCGGAACTGCAGGAACTTTATCTGTGTCTCCTCGCAAACGGTATCGATGTATGGGTTGACACAGCATCAACAGAGCAGATTATCAAAGCCGCTGCCAACAATGGTATCTTCGGAATCTACTGTACCGGCGTTGTTGGTATGAACAATAAAATTGTAGACGGTAAATATACTAATGTTTATGACTATGACAAAAACCCGCAGACAGAGGGACTTGGTAAATCACTGACAATCCTCAAACGGATTGCGCCGAAATACAACGGACAAGGACCGATTCTTTGCGGTATGGACTCACAGGGCGACTTTAACTTCTGCACAGAATTCAAAGACACCAAAGTTGTTCTAATTCTCAACAGAACACGCAGCGATGACGCAGCTCTTGTCGCGGCAGCAGCACTTTGGCAGAATAAACATCGCATAAACCTTGCTAAAGCAGTTGCAATGGGCGACACACGTTACTGCCTTCAGGGACGCAACGAAAACGGCGGATACCTTTGGGCAAAACCTGAAGTTCAGCGTCTTGGCAAGGACAAAGAAACTCTTCTCAGCGACAAAGGCAATAAATGGCTTGAAATGCTTGAAGGAGGTATGTCAATTAAAGACCTCATTAATAACAACACAAAACTTAAAGGTAAGAACTTCAATGGTGACGGCGTAGGTGATAAACCTGCATTTGCCGGTTACAAAACACGATAAGTCTATAAATAGTAATCAGTCCTTACAGCAGGCTCCGTTAGGAGCCTGCTGTATTTGTAATATAATGAGAGAAAATAACAGAAGGTCTGAATTTGTAAGTTGGCTATTTAATTTTTTATAAAATGATGTATAATATATACATACAGTATTTTACTGTAAAATATCGAAAGGGGAGAGTTCCTTGAAGAAAACACTTAAAGCAGTAGTGCTCGCAATGGTATTTGCATTTGCATTTGCCGCGATCGCTCAGGCAGCAGTAGTACCCGTCAAGAGCCCGAACTGGGAGCCGAACACGAAGAAAGCAATCAATGATATGTTTGCTATGTACGGCAAAGACAGCAAAGGCTACGATGCAACATGCAAACCGTACGCAGTATTTGACTTTGACAACTCAACATCAATTCTTGACGTTGAAGAGCAGCTTGCAATCTATCAGCTCGAAAAACTTCGTTTTGCAATGCGTCCAGATCAGGTTGTAGACGTTATCTGTGAAGGTATTCCTGATGTCAACAAAGACCTCGGCGAAGACTTCAACCACACCACAGTCCTCAAACTTGCGCAGGACTGTCAGAAAGCCTACACGAAGCTTTTCATGAAAGGCTATGTCGCAGCTGACAACAGCCTCGAAGCCAAACAGGCTGAATGGATGGCAACAGCAGACTGGAAAGAATTTGCCACAAAGATGCGTTTCCTCTACGACGCAATAGGCGAAAATTTCAATGTTTCAGTTTCATATCCTTGGATTACCTACTGGTTCACAGGCATGACATCAGCACAGATTCAGCAACTTGCAAAAGAATCACACACATTCTACACACAGAAATCACGCGCAGATGCAAGTTTCTGGAAAAAAGTTACGTGGGAATCACCGAAAGGTTACAAATCAAAAGCCGGTCAGGTTAAAATCAAATTCAACCAGGGTATTAACGTTTCACCGGAACTTGCTGAACTCTATCAGTCTCTCCATGCAAACGGATTCGATGTTTGGATCAACTCAGCATCATATATCGATGTTATCGAACCGGCCGCAGAACTCGATATCTTCGGTCTTAAAGGTGCGGTAACAGGTGTCGTTGCCATGACAAACATCTACAAAGATGGTGTTATGACACACAAATATGACTATGATTTCCACGCCCAGACACAGGGAATTGGTAAATCCCTCACAATTGAAAAAATCATTGCCCCGAAATATAAGGGTCATGGTCCGATCCTTGTCTGCTGTGACTCACAGGGTGACTTTAACTTCTGTTCAGAATGGAAAGACACCAAAGTCGTAGTCTGCCTTAACAGACAGCGTAAAGATGATGCTGGTCTCTTCGCGGCAGCAGCAATTTGGCAGAACGAAAACGGAATAGACCTTGCTAAAGCTGTAGCAATGGGTGATGCGCGTTTCTGCCTCCAGGGCCGGAACGAAAATGGCGGTTACCTCTGGCCGGAACCGGCATGCCATCTCCTCGCAAAAGGCAAAGGCGTTCTCCATTCAAAAGCCGAAGGCTGGCTCAAACAGCTCCAGAGCGGCACATCAATTAAAGACCTTATCAATAACAACTCAAAACTCAAAGGCAACCCGGATGAGTTTGTCGGTTATAAAGTCCGTTAGTTTTAAGTTAAAATGATGAGTTAAGAGGAGCCCGAATGGGTTCCTCTTTTTATCTGAATCAATATAAAATTTAAATAAATTTATTGGTTATTCACGTTTTGTCGTGGGATTTTGAATTGAGTAAAGTAAAAACATTGAAAACCGTGTTTAAAGGTAAAAGCGCCTTGTACGATTTTTGCTATACTGCACAATAAATCGTGAGATGCTAAATACTGCGTAGACACTTGACATCAATTCTGTCCTGAAAAAACATCCCACGTCAAAATGTGAAAAGCCAATTTATTGTAGCCAATCAATCATGTAGATAATTAAGAATTGATATGATACATTGTTCACAGAGTGAATAGTTGTGATATGATTACAGTAGAGACATGAAGCGTATTCTTGAGTTTGGAGTGTTTGATTATGTTTAACCGTTTGTACATGTTGTTAAGAATGCTCCTGGCGGTATGTATGGCATTGTTGTTTTGTTCTATGTGTTATGCTAACTATTCTAATATAACTGACGAAGGAACAAAATATCTGGAAGATAAACAATATATAGAAGCTGCTGCCTGCTTTATTAAAGCTGCCAAAGCCGGTGATACAGATGCTATGGTCTATCTTGGTGATATGTATTACAAAGGAATGGGTATTCCTAAAAATGAGGTAGAGGGCTTGCGTTGGTTTAAAATTGCAGCCTCACGAGGAAATGTTGTTGCACAAAATGTTGTTAAAAAAATATTAGATAAGAGTGCCAATATAACTTCTCCTGCGAGTGCAAAAGGGAGTAGTGTCACAAGTAATTCGGCTACAGTTTACCTTGTAAGTCCAAACTGGGAGCCGAACACGAAGAAAGTAATCAATGATATGTTTGCTATGTATGGCAAAGACAGCAAAGGTTACGATGCAACATGTAAACCGTACGCAGTATTTGACTTTGACAACTCAACATCAATCCTCGACGTTCAAGAACAACTTATGATCTATCAGCTCGAAAAACTTCGTTTTGCTTTTGGTCCAGATCAACTTATAGACGTTCTCTGCGAAGGTATCCATGACGTCAATAAAGACCTAGGCGAAGACTACAACCACGCCACAGTCCTCAAACTCGCACAGGACTGCCAGAAAGCCTACACGAAACTTTTCATGAAAGGCTATGTTGCATCTGATAATAGATACGAAGCTAAACAGGCTGAATGGGTGGCAACAGCAGACTGGAAAGAATTTGCCACAAAGATGCGTTTCCTCTATGACGCAATCGGCGACAACTTCGACGTTTCAGTTTCATTTCCTTGGGTCACATACTGGTTCACAGGCATGACATCGGCACAGATTCAGAAACTTGCGACAGAATCACATGTATTCTATACACAGAAATCACGCGCAGATGCAAGTTTCTGGAAAAAAGTCGTATGGGTATCACCGAAGGGCTACAAATCAAAAGCCGGACAGGTCGGAATCAAATTTAACCAGGGCATCAACGTTTCACCGGAACTTGCTGAACTCTATCAGTGCCTCCATGCAAACGGATTCGATGTTTGGATCAACTCAGCATCTTATATTGATGTGATCTTACCGGCAGCAACACTTGATATCTTCGGTCTCAAAGGTGCAGTAACTGGTGTTGTCGCAATGACAAACATCTATAAAGATGGTGTTATGACACACAAATATAACTACGATTTCCACGCCCAGACACAGGGAATTGGTAAATCCCTCACAATTGAAAAAATCATTGCCCCGAAATACAAAGGTCACGGCCCAATCCTTGTCTGCTGTGACTCACAGGGTGACTTTAACTTCTGTTCAGAATGGAAAGACACCAAAGTCGTAGTCTGCCTTAACAGACAGCGTAAAGATGATGCTGGTCTCTTCGCAGCAGCAGCAATCTGGCAGAACGAAAACGGAATCGACCTTGCCAAAGCAGTAGCAATGGGTGATGCACGTTTCTGCCTCCAGGGACGCAACGAAAACGGCGGTTACCTCTGGCCGGAACCGGCATGCCATCTCCTCGCCAAAGGCAAAGGTGTCCTTCATTCAAAAGCCGAAGGCTGGCTCAAACAGCTTCGAAGCGGTACATCAATTAAAGACCTTATTAACAACAACTCAAAACTTAGAGGCAGACGGGATTGGTTTGTCGGTTATAAAGTCCGTTAGTTTTAAGTTAAAATGATGAGTTAAGAGGAGCCCATCAAGGGCTCCTCTTTTTCTTAACGCTGAGTATGAAATTTGACACACAGATATTTTGTTGTAAAAAATGCTCCGCTTATAAGTGGAGCATTTAGAGTAACTTTATAAAGTGGTCTTATGCGATGGCTTTTTTGAGTGCGTCAAGGAATTTTTCGCAATCTTCGGGATAAATTTCTCCCATGTTTGCAACTTGGAACATACCTTGTGCTTCGAATGCACCTTTTCCTTTGTAAACGGTGTATCCCGCGTCACTCAGATCAGAGATGAATTTGCTAAGGTCTTTACCTTCCGGTAGGAATACCGACGTTACTGTGTTGGACATAAGTTCGTCTGCGAGAAGAAAGCGGAGTCCCATGGCTTTCATTCCATTGCGGAGAATCGTAGCGCATTTCTGATAGCGTGCGATTCTTCCGGCGAGTGTTTCGCCGCCTTCATCGAAGATGTTGCTGAGTGCAACGTTAAGTGCCCAGAAAAGGGTAACATTCGGTGTGTTGGGGGTCTGTGATTTTGCTTTGGCAATTGCATAGTGTTTACCAAGGTTAAGGTATACATTCTTGCCCATTTCAGAAGTAATCTGTTCAAGTACTTCCTTCTTGGCACAGACGTACGCTGAGCCGGGAAATGCACCGAGACATTTGCCGCCGACTGATGAGGTGAAGGTAATATGGTTAGCTACAACATCAATATTCTGCCCTGCTGCGGCTGAAACTGAATCAACATAGAACCATTTACTGTATTTATCGCAAAGTGCGCCGACTCCGGGAACAGGGTTAATCATACATGTTGAGGTTTCGTGGAAAACCATGGCAACGACTTTGACATCAGGATTGGATTTGATTGCTTCTTCAATTTTTGCAAGGTCAGGATATTCACCCCATGCGAATTCGCAGTCAACTGTCGGAACTGTGTATTTGTCAAGAATTTCTTTGAGACGGTTGCCGAATTCACCGTTGCGTATAAGAAGGGCTTTTTCGCCCGGCTTGAAGCAGCTTGAAAGAACTGTTTCGTTAGCAGATGTTCCGGATCCGGATACGATAAGTGAATAGTAACTGTCATCAGCGTTGAAAAGTTTAAGAATTTTTGCCTGCGTGTCTCTGAACATTTCTTCAAATTCAGGGCTGCGGTGGCAGATATCGTAGTGGAGAAGCGACTGACGAACGTTATCTTTGACCATTACGGGACCGGGGCTGAAAAGCATTGTTTTTGACATAGTGTTTCTCTCCTTTGTATAAATAGTGTTTGAATTATTCCTGTGCGACAAACTTGTTGTTTGTACAGGAAGTGTGCCTTAAAATTTAGTTTTCAATCCAATTCTTCGCGCGTTCTACTGCTTTATGCCAATCGTACATGAGACTATCTCTCTGGTCAGAACTCATGTGAGGTTCGATATGTTTGGCAAGTTCCCAATGCCCTGCTATTTCATCGATTGAACTGAAATCGCCGATGCCAAGTGCTGACATATATGCAGCGCCGAGAGCAGTCGTTTCGTTAATCTTTGGAAGGTCAATGGGGATACCAAGAATATCTGCCTGGAACTGCATCAAGAAGTTGTTGACTGTTGCTCCGCCGTCACAGCGCATAACGGAAATAGGAACTTTAGAGTCCTTTTCCATTACATCAAGAATATCTTTGACCTGATAAGCAGTTGATTCGAGTGTGGCGCGTACAATGTGTTCGCGTTTTGTGCCTCCGGTAATACCTACCATTGTGCCGCGTGCGTATGAATCCCAGTGTGGTGCCGCAAGCCCTGTGAATGCAGGTACAAAGTAAACGCCGCCGGTATCTTTTATGCTGGTTGCCATTGCTTCAGTTTCGGAAGCGCTCTTGATAATTTGAAGACCGTCACGAAGCCATTGTGTTGCTGCGCCTGTGATATAAATACCGCCGTCAAGCGCAAAGGTCATCTTGTTATTGAGTTTCCATGCAACGGTAGTCAAAATACCGTTCGGTGAATCTACCGGTTTATCGCCTGTGTTCATAAACATAAAGCAGCCTGTGCCATAAGTTGTCTTAATCGTTCCCGGTGCAAGACATGCCTGCCCGAAAAGAGCTGCCTGCTGGTCGTTTAGGATGCCGGAAATCGGAATATCTGCCCCTCCGAAATCGAGCGGATCTGTGTGTCCGAAAACCATTGCGCTGTCACAGATTGTAGGAAGAATTGACTTGTCAATGTCAAGAAGCGCGAGGATATCGTCATCCCACTGTCCTGTGTGTATATTAAGAAGCATTGTACGTGAAGCTGTTGAAGCATCAGTGACATGAACATGACCGTGTGTCATTTTCCAGACCATCCACGCGTCCATGTTACCCTCAAGAAGGCGACCCTGTTTCAAAAGAGCTTTCGCTTCAGGTACATTGTCAAGTATCCATTTAATTTTTGTTGCTGAGAAGTAGGCATCAGGGTCAATGCCGGTTTTTTCACGGATCATTGTGCCAGATTTTTCTTTAAGTTGGTCAGCGTAACGTGCAGTACGCCTGTCTTGCCAGACAATTGCATTATAGACGGGCTGTCCTGTCAGTTTATCCCAAAGTACGATTGATTCTCCTTCGTGGTCAAGCCCGACACTTGCAACCTGTGAAATGTTAGCGCCGGCAATGTCAAGTGCCTGTTGGATTGCTTCGAGCATTGACTGCCATATTTCAACTGGGTTATGTTCTACCCAGCCAGGCTGAGGATAAATCTGTGTGGTTTCTTTGTAGCCGCGTGCTGAGAGGTGCCACTTTTCATCGAAAAGTATTGCAGTTGAACCTGTTGTTCCCTGGTCAAGAGCTAGATAATACTTTTTAACTGACATTTTCTTTCCCCCAAGTCTGTTGTTTAAATTTGTAAATGTAACTGCTTGTTACTATTATATAACTTTATAAAAAAACGTGTACTATTTTAAAGAAGTTTTTTAAATTTTTTATCTTTTGTCATCGGCGTAAATATGTTAAAATAACAGTTGAATAGTTATGCATGTTCGACATTCACTCTGTTCTCATTATAGTTGACCGTGTATGCCGAATATTCTGACGGGAGTGAACGGTATTGAAAAAGAAATTTATGGCACTGATTGCCCTTATGCTTATTTTTGCAATGGTTCCGTCTGCTGAAGCCGGTCTTTTTAGCAGGAAGAAGAAAAAAACATCTGCACCAAAGGCAGTAGCAGAAAAACAAGCAGAAAAAAATAAGACAGTTCTTGACGGCGAAGGCACTTATATTGAAGGTAAGAGTTCGTTAACTACAGGTGTGCTTCCTGAAGGGGCTCTGTTGAATACACCCGCGGGTAGCGAGGCTCAACAGGAACAGAATGCGGCAGCCGCAGCTGTTGTCGGCAGGCAGTTTGTTGCCCAGGAAGAAGAAATTCCTGACGTGGCAGGTCCTGAAATTAAAGGCGTCAATGTCGAGGGGAACAAAGAAGTTGTGTCTGAACATATACTTAGTGTTGCAACAACAAAAGTTGGCGGAAAACTAAGCGAAGTAAGATTGCGGAAAGATGCAGCCGCTATATTTGAACTTGGTTTCTTTGCCAATGTTGACTATAAAGTAAAAGACGTCCCTGGTGGTGTGGATGTGACATTTGTAGTACAGGAAAATCCAATAGTTGAGAGCATTACATTTACAGGGAATACCGTATTTACTCAGGAAGAACTTATGAAAGTTGTTTTTACCTCACAGGGGGCTGTTTTCAACAGGACATTCTTTAGGAATGACCTTCAGAGAATTAAAGAGAAATATCAGCAAGCAGGGTATGCTATGGCTAATGTCGAAGATGTCAAAATCGATGGTGCCAATGTTAATGTTGTAATTTGTGAGCCACGTATTTCACAAATTATTATCCAGGGCAACAAAATAACTAAAACAAAGATTATTCAGCGCTATCTTAAAATTAAGGAAGGCGATCTGTTTAATTCCAATAAACTTCGACTGACACTTAACCGCTTACAGGGGTTAGGGTTCTTTAATGACGTTA
Source organism: Synergistaceae bacterium (assembly GCA_045642025.1). Taxonomy (GTDB): domain Bacteria; phylum Synergistota; class Synergistia; order Synergistales; family Synergistaceae; genus Equadaptatus. The sequence goes on along the minus strand of JAZUIB010000064.1, from coordinate 19,545 downwards.
ATGTTAATTTTGAACCTACAGATAAAAAAGATGAGGTAATCATCGTTTTGACTGTTGAGGAAGGTAAAACTTCTCGTATTGGATTTAACGTAGCTTACGGCTCTCAGTCTGGACTTGGCGGAGGTGTTACTTATTCGAACTTCAATATAGGTGGTAAAGGTCTGAAACTTGATACAGGTATCCAAGTCGGTCGTCGTGGAGAAATTTGGGCAACTCTTGAACAACCGTTCCTTGATAACAAGATATGGGCATGGAGAGTTGGTGTATACAGACGTAACTGGGATGACCTGTATTATTATGATAATACGGCAAATGACTGGCTTTTCCAGTATGACCGTAAGAAAACAGGTGCATTTATCGGAGCAGGTAAAAAGATCGGGAATCAGGATTCAAAATATAACTGGTATCTTACGCTTGACTACCACAAAGTCTACAATGAAACAGACAGCCAGGAATATGCAAAATGGAAATGGCCGTATATAACTGTTAACAGCGAATATCATGCCGACAAAGTTACCCTGGCGGACGACCTTGGCGACGGACGTTATTATTCTGCAACACTCTCACTGCGCCGCTTTAATATTGATGAGTATGCTCCGTATACAAAAGGCGACAGTGAAACAATTTTTATCCAGCCCGGAAAGGCGACAGTTGACAATACGGCATCAGGTTCCAAAGATTATTCATATGTGAAATACTGGTTTGAGACAAAATATTATGCTTCACTTGAAAAATTACTCGGAAGCGTGTTTGATTATTTCGGTCTACCAGGCAGCGACACACCTCCATTGCTTGCAATACGTCTGATGGCTGGTACTGCAACAGGAGATGTTCCTTTCGACGAAATGTATACTATAGGCGGTGACTACACACTACGCGGTTACAGAGATGAGTATTTCCACGGTGAAACAATGCTGCTTGGAAACTTTGAGCTTCGTGTTCCTGTCCAAAAAGCACTCAGCCTTGTAGGATTCTTTGATGTAGGGCGTGCGTGGCGTAAGGATACAGGAATAGGCTTTGGCAGTGAGATAGGTAAAGCTCCTGGTATTGGTGTACGCCTTAAAACGCCGTTCGGTAATGTGCGCCTTGACTATGCTAACGGAGATGAAAGCCGTTTCCACTTCGGTTTCGGTGAAATGTTCTAAAAATTAGGGTTGCGGTTAACAGCCGCAGCCTTTTCTTAATGGGGAGAGTTTTATAGATGACCTTCGAGATTACATTAAGTGAAATAGCTGTGCTTGTTGGAGGAAACGTTATCGGAAACGGAGAATACAGAGTTTCAGATATTGTCAGAGCTCAGGATTTTAGAGACGGCACTATAGTTCCACTTTGGGAAAAGAAATTTGCCTCGAAAATAAAGGAAGCTTCGGTCCTTCTTACAAAAAAAGGCTGGATACCTGTTGGTTGTAGTGGTGTTGAAGTGGAAGATCCGCGAAGAGCACTGACGATGCTACTTATTTATATAGAAAATATGTCAAAGAAGGCTAAACAGCCTGGAATCCATCCTACAGCATTTGTTGATTCCAACGCAAGACTTGGTAAAAATGTATATATAGGACCTAACTGTGTTGTTTCTTCTGGGGCAATGATTGGTGATAACTGTGTGCTTGAAGGCTCTGACTGGATTGGTGAGAATGTTACTGTAGGTGATAACTGCCTTCTTGAACCCGGAGTCATTTTCTATGAGGGTATTACAGTTGGCAATCGCTGTATTTTCCATGCTAACGCAATCATAGGCTGTGATGGTTTTGGTTTTATGCCTGACTCAAAAGGCGGAATAATGCGAATTCCTCAATGTGGTACTGTGGTTATCAATGATGATGTTGAAATAGGTTGTGAAACCTGTATTGACAAAGCTACGTTCGGAGAGACTATTATCGGGTGTGGTACAAAAATAGATGCACTCGTCAAGGTTGGGCACAACGCTGTAATAGGTGACTTTACAATTGTTGTTGCTCAGAGCGGAATTGCAGGTAGTTCCACAATAGGCAGCGGAGTTACTATGGCTGCTCAGTCTGGAATTGCAAATCATGCTACTATTGGTGACGGATGTACAGTAGCAGGGCGTGCAGGTGTCGCTTCAGATATTCCTGCAGGGTCTGTGGTGTCTGGTTTTCCTGCAAGAGATCATAAACTTGATATGCGTATACAGGCAACAGTAGCGCGTTTGCCTGAATTTGCCAAAGAAGTTCGTTCACTTTCAAAAGCGGTAAAGAAACTTGAGGAAAAAATATTATGGGAAGAACAATTGCAAAAGAACTGACATTTGAAGGTGTAGGTCTACATTCTGGTGTAGAGTGCAGGGTCGTTTTTCATCCTTCTGAAGAAAATGGAATTTGTTTTAAAACGGCAAATGGTATTTATAAAATTTCAGAAGCTGTTGTCGAAGAAGACCAGCGTCTAACGGGTTTTGTTTTACCTGACGGGACAAAAATCAGAACGGCAGAGCATATGCTCGCAGCGGTATCAGGTATGTGTGTAGACAATTTGATTATTGAGTCATTCGGTGGGGAAATCCCGATTTTTGACGGTAGCGCTGTAAAGTTTGCACAGGCAATTAAAAATGCTGGTTTTATCGGGGAGAAGGATATGTATTCGCCATCAGTCTCTGTACCGGTGTGTATTGATGAAGGTAACCGCTGTGTGTTTGCAATGCCTTCAGACAAATGCAGAATTACCTATGTTATTGATTACAGCGGAACTCCTATAGCTGTACAGAAGGTTAGTTATGAAATTAATGAGCAAATTTTTTTTGATATAATTTCAAAAGCAAGAACATTTTGTCTAACAACTGAACTAGAGTATTTGAAGGCAAACGGTTTGGCAGGCGGCGGCTCGCTTGGTTGTGCTATGGTTTTTGCTAATGATAAGCTTCTTAATGAGGAAGGCTTGCGTATGCCGCTTGAATGTGCAACGCATAAGGTACTTGATCTAATGGGTGATCTTACGTTGCTCGGAAAAATACCTGTAGCACATTATGTTGCTGTCTGTGCCGGTCATGCAGTGCATGACAGGCTTGTAGAGAAATTAAAACGTTTGTTTAAAGCAGATTAACCTATAAGCAGGTGATAATATGAGCCTAAATATTCATCCGACGGCTATTGTCGCAAAAGAAGCAGAAATAGCTGATGGTGTTATCATTGGTCCATACTGTATAGTAGATGCGAATGTTAAAATAGGAGAAGGCACAGAACTGAAGCCCTTTGTGCATGTTTGTGATTATACAACAATAGGCAAAAATTGCCTGATTATGGAGCATGCTAACATTGGCGCTGTTCCTCAAGATTACAGTTTTAAAGGAGAAATATCGTATGCTGTAATTGGCGATAACGTTACCTGCCGTGAATATGTTACTATCCACCGTGCGGCTGGAGAGGGAAATAGTACGATAGTCGGAAATAATAATCTGCTTATGGAAAATGTACATATTGCACACAATGTTATTGTAGGGAGTTACGTAACTATAGCCAATAAAACCGGTATAGCTGGTCATGTTCATGTTGACGATTTTGCTGTTATAGGCGGCATGAGCGGTTTTCATCAGTTCGTGCATGTTGGAAAATACTGTATGATTGGTGCTATGTCACGTGTTGTGCAGGATATTCCGCCTTATTGTCTTGCCTCAGGGGATCCTATTAAAATTTACGATATCAACAAAGTAGGACTTCAGCGCAGGGGATTCGAAGAATCACAGCGTATTGTAATACGCCGCATGTATAAGCTTATTTATGGCGCGCACCTTACAGTACGAGAAGGTCTTGCTGAAATTGAAAAGCAATATGGTGAAATGCCGGAAGCAAAAGAAATACTTGCCTTTGCTGCTAAAGCGACACGTGGTTTTGCTCAGAAAATTAAGGTGACCGGTAAGAAAGAGGCATAGTGTGATTAAACTTTTTGCACTGGATATAGACGGTACTTTGACGGATGACGGTGTTTATATGGACGGAAACGGCAGAGAATTTAAACGATTTTCAGTACGTGACGGCTATGGTATCGTCATGCTTAAAAATGCCGGTATAAAAATTGCTTTTATCAGTGGGCGCTATTCTGCAGCGACTCAGCAGAGGGCTGATAATCTCAAAATTGATGCCTGTGTTAATGGTACACAGCACAAACTGCAAGATTTGAAAAAACTTGCTGCAAAATGGAATATTGTACGGGAAGAAATAGCCTATGCAGGTGATGATATTCCCGATGTAGAGTGTCTTATCTGGTCGCAGCTTGGTATGACGCCTGCAAATGCTAGTGGGCAGGCTAAGGAAGTAGCCGACTGGATTGCGCCGTCTGACGGGGGCTTTGGCGCAGTTAGAGACATGGCTGAAAAAATACTTGAGTTTAATGAGAGTGAGAAACTATAGAATGAAAGTTTTCTTATTAAAACTTAAAGAACTGTTCACAATTCGTGCCCTTGACAGATTTGTTCTTGGTGAATTAACCGCTCCGTTCTTTTTCGGCATTATGGTGTTTACAACCATACTCGTTGCCGGCGGGTTGCTTTTCAGGCTGGCAGAGTTGATTATTGAACGCGGAGTGTCAATTGGTATCATAACGCGAATTTTCCTTTACAGTCTTCCCGGAATTGTTGCTCTTACAATACCTATGAGCTGTCTTCTTGCTGCGCTTATAGGATTTAGTACTATGTCTGCAAATTCAGAGCTTGTTGCGCTAAAATCTGCAGGCCTTTCTTTTAACAGAATAATTAAATCCGTACTGTTGGTTTCTGTTATTGTTTCATTGGGAGCTATAGTTTTTAACGAGACACTTGTACCAGTAAGTGAAAAAGCAGCAGGAAATGTAATGATGTATGAAGTTCTGAGAAAATCGCCTGTGCTGTTTAAAGAAAAGGTTTTTCTTAAGCAAGAAGAAGATGATGAACTCAAGCGTGTTGTATATGTGAGCAAAATTGCAGTTGGAAGCGGGCAGATGCGTGATATACGAGTTCAAGAATATGAGAATGGGCAGTTGGTACGTCTCACAAGCGCAGAAAAGGGTGAATGGTCTGACGGTTGCTGGAAAATTTATAATGGCAGAGTGTATGAAATTAAAGATGATGTCGAAGCATCTGCGTTGTTTAAATTTGACACACAACAGCTTAATCTTAACTTGAATCCAGACGAACTTAAACATAGTGCCGATAATCCTGACCAGATGGGAATTTTGGGATTATATAAATTTATACAGACAAAAAATAAAATGGGTGAAGACCCTACAAAACTTTGGGTTGCACTTCATTTCAGACTGGCAATCCCGTGGGCCTGCCTTATTTTGGCAATCGTAGGTGCCGCTCTGGGGAGCCGTCCGCAGCGTACAAATTCAAGCAGAGGTGTTGGGCTCAGCGTAATAATTGTTTTTGTATACTATGTAATAATGTCTTTTTCGCGTTCAATGGGGGAAGCAGGTTTAATACCGGCATTTCTGTCGGCTTGGATTGCAAATATAGTATTCCTTGTTTTGGGCGTAAAATTGTGTCAAAGAGCCAATAAACTTGGTTAGTGTCAACGTAAATGGGTAATATCTGCGGCGAAAAACGAGTGTTTTTCGCCGTTTTTATTTATCAGAATTGAACCGTCAGTGTTAATGTCTTCCGCAATTCCTGAAATCTCAAAGTTGTCGGACATAATTTTCACGTTTTTACCGATGGTATCACATCTGTTTTTATAAATTTTCAAAAGTTCCGCAGGTGTTATTTCAAGCAGCGTAAGGAGTTTAAGATATTCCGTAACTATTTCCGCAGTGAGCTGCTCACGGCAAAATTCTTCATTATAGGCTGTTCTAAGCGATACAGCAACATCTTTTATATCATCAGAAAAATCGTTTGCGGTTTGATTTACGTTGATTCCAAAGCCTGTTATGAGATAAAAGACAGTATTATGAACGACAGCGCTTTCGCTTAATATTCCACCTATCTTTTTGCCGGTCAGAAGTAAATCATTTGGCCACTTGAGCTGAGTACAGATATTATGGCTACGAAGTGCATTCTGTACTGCAAGTCCTGCCGCATAGCCGGTATATGAAAGTTGTTCAGGTAAAAGTACAGGGCGAGTGAGCAGAGAGAATGTAAGGGATTTGTATGCCGATGATATCCAACAGCGGTTGTTTCTGCCGCGTCCGTCTGTCTGCCTGTCTGTAATAAAAAGAGCATTTGTAGTGCCATTCTTGTTTATGAAATTTTTAGCTGATTTTTGTGTGGATTCAGCTTCTTCAAAATAAAATAACTGACCGCGATATTCAGCCGCATCAAGATATGCTCTAAGAAGTTTAATGCTGAAATTCTTGTCCAATGTTCCATCTCCCTTACTATTTCATTTTATACCGTAGTGGCGTATAATGTAAACCGTTTTGCAAGGGAGGGGTAAACATGGTAATGCTTCCGGTGTCAACAGTCATGTCTAACCTGCGTTCATCGTTTGATGAACTGCGTGAGAGCCTTTGACCTGCCTGCGGCAGAAAAAAAAGTTGCAGAACTTAGTAAATTAACTGAAAACGCCGATTTCTGGAATTCTGAGCAAGCTCAGGATGTATCGCGTGAGATTGCGCGCATAGAAGCGCGCCTTGAAAAAATTTCCGGTGTAAAAAATGAGATAGAAGAACTTGAAACAATAACGGAACTTTTGAATGAGGCCGAAGATTCCGAATTATCGAAAGAGTTTTTCGCACGTGCAAAAACACTTGGCGAAAAAATTGATGAGTATCAGATTTACGTATTACTTGACGGTGAATACGATTCTGGAGATGCTATAGTGATGGTTCATTCAGGGGCAGGTGGTCTTGATGCTCAGGATTGGGCGGAAATGCTTTACAGAATGTATGTTCGCTGGGCTGAAGATCACAAATATTTGGTTAAAGTTATAGATGAACTTCCTGACCAGGAAGCAGGGGTAAAAAGTGTTACTTTCTCAATTTCTGGTGATTACGCCTATGGGTATCTTAAAGGTGAACAGGGGGTACACAGACTTGTCCGCATTTCACCGTTTGATACTGCAAAACGCCGCCACACAAGTTTTGCTTCAGTCGAAGTGATGCCGGTGCTTTCTGAGGATGTTGAAATTGAAATACGTTCTGAAGACCTAAAGACCGATACATTTCGTGCAAGTGGTGCCGGTGGTCAGTATGTTAATATGACCGATTCAGCCGTTCGTATTACGCATATCCCCTCAGGGATTGTAGTCAGCTGTCAGACTGAGCGCTCACAGCATATGAACAGGGCAACTGCAATGCAGGTGCTTCGCGGGAAACTTTTTGAAAAACAGATGAGAGAAAAACAGGAACAGATTGATAATCTGCACGGAGAAAAACGCGCTATTGCATGGGGAAGTCAGATAAGATCTTATACGCTGCAGCCGTTTCAGCTTGTTAAAGACCATCGTACGTTATTAGAAATGGGTAACGTTGACGCCGTTCTTGACGGAAAAATTGACTCGTTGCTTATGGCTTGGCTTCGTTTCCTCAAAACTGGGAAAATAGCGCAGGAGAATGATTGAGATGAACAGAAACATACTAAAAGTATTACTGGCGACACTGCTGATTACATTGCTCCAGATGCCTTGCCTGGCAGAGATTACAGTAAAAAAAAGTTTTGTGCCTATGGAGCAGGTAATGCCTGTTTCTGCTATAAAAAAGGGTATGACGGGTTATCTAAAAACAGTTCTCAGCGGCAGTGAAATTTCAAAACATACCATCTGTATTGAGGGAGTCATAGAACGCAAAACATCACCCAAAAAGCTCATTCTAGTCAAAATTACAGACAATACGCTCTTGGAAGCTGGAGGTGCTGCCGCCGGTATGAGCGGGTCTCCTGTTTATGTTGATGGAAAACTTATTGGAGCGTTTGCCTATGCATGGTCTTTTGCAGACAAGAGCCTTGGGCTTGTTACTCCCATTGATGAAATGTGCAGAAGTATGGACAGACAGGATATTATACCGCCGTTTATAAAGACAAAATATCCGGAAGACGATGACTTTTTAGCAGTTGATAACTACACGCCAGTGCGGTCAATAATCAGTGTTGACAATAACAAGGAGGAGGAAACAGTTACACCTGATCGTGATGCTCCTCCTCCCGTGTTGATAGAAGATTTTGAAAAAATTAGGAAAAAACCAGAACATTCACCGTTTTTGCTGATGGATGATGTTTCGTTAGACATAGAGCAACTGAAAAATGCAGAAATTGTTCCTTTGAGTTTTATTCTACAGGCTGACGGTATTGAAGAAAACAGCATAAAACAGCTTGAAAACAAACTTGGTACGAAAATAATACCTCTTGCGGCAACCTCTGATGTTAACAACGGAGTGACATTAAATAAACGTATGCAGCCTGGAGCATCTATGGGAGTAGTACTTGCCTGGGGAGATATATCTTTGGGCGGAATAGGCACTCTTACGGCTGTTGACAAAGACGGGCGTTTCCTTGCGTTTGGGCACCCTATGCTTAAGCGCGGTGCTGTTGCAATGCCGCTTACAGAATCTAAAATAATCCGTATTATTCCTAATATGCAGCAAGCTTTTAAACTTGGCAGCATTGGTAATATTACGGGAATTGTTACACAAGACAGACCGGAGGCAATAGGAGGCTATTTCGGACAACTTCCACCATGTGTGTCTTATGATGTGCTGATACATGATTTGGACGATAACAGGGTCAAGGCAAAACGTTTCAGAACAATAGCAGACCCGTATTTGTCACCCGAACTCGGGCAGGCAGGGGTGTTGAGTATACTTGAAAGTGAATGGGCACGTAAAGGCGAGGGCACGCTGATGATTCGCTTCGGTATCAATGGCGGAGGGCTTAAAGAAACATGGGAACGCCGTGATATTTTCTTCTCATCGGAAAATGCTCTTGAGCCTGTTGAAAAAAGTATGAAACTGCTTACCAGTATTTTTGCGCTAAACAGATTCGACGACATTACACCATTGGGGATAGAATTAGAAGTCCTGCTTACCAGAATTCCCCGCATTGCTGTTATCGATAGCCTGAAAATTATTGATGAAAAAGAATTTTACGAGCCTGGAGATGTTATTAAGCTTGAAGTGGCAATCCGCCCTTGGAGAAAAGAACCCATCCTCAAAAAAATTGCACTTCGGGTTCCGAAAGATGCCGAAGGAATATGCGAAATTGACGTTCGTGCTGGATGCATAGAACCTCAGAAGGAAGATGCGGTACTGCGTGGACTTGCTCAGATAACAAGTCTTGAAAGTCTGTTGCAGGAGCTCAGTGTTCAAGAAACCAATAATATGCTTATTGCTGAAATAGGCGGTCCTGAAATGCCTGCGGAAAAAAAGAAAAAACATGATTCCACACTTGGTAAAATGAACCAGAAACGCGATGGAAATGATGAAGATGACAAGGGTGGCAAGGATGCCGAATATAATGATAAAATTGATAAAAAAGAGAGTGACAAAGACTCGGTAAAGCTTCCTAGATTCCTTACTGATACACGTTTGATGAGCGAAATCCAGAAAGAGCGCTTAGAGGAAGGCAGTCTTCGTATACTTGACACGAATTATTATATGGACGGTATTCAGCGTAAATTTATCAAAATAAGAAAATCAGGTAAAGAGGGAATGAAAGAATTGGAGGAATTTCTAAAAATACTTGAAAAGGCAGTTAAAGAGGAATTGGAAACGTCGTCAAACAAAAGCAGAACAGACTCCGAAGAACCTGCTGTACAGTATTTCAAAAATTCCGAGCGTGAATCATTTAAAAAACAATAAGAGACAGGAAGAGTAGCAGACAATCAAAGTAAGCAGTACTGCGCCTGAAAGCATGTCTTTTGCCATACGGATTTCCTCTTTGTAATCAGTACCGCAGGTAAAATCTGTAATAATTTCAAACGCGGTGTTGATAAGTTCTATAATAAGAGGGATAAGACTTATAAGGAATATTTCAAACACTCTTGTCAGATTTGAAAAACCGAATTTAACAAAGGCGATAACAGTTAAAATTACAAGGGTAAGAGTTTCCTCCCTTACGGCTTTTTCTGTTTTAAGCGCGTCTCGCAGTCCTGCAAGCGAATATCCTGTTTTGTCAAACCAGTTTCTATTTTTCCACTCGGACATGGCAGTTTTTCCTTTTCATTTGTGTGTTACTATTATATAACAATATTCCTTTAAAAAATGAAAACATACACTTCAAAAGCGAAAAATATATAAAATGCTTGCCGCAGTGTGTTTTCACAAGTATAATATTTCGGTTAATAAGCAAAATTCATCCAGTGTAAATGGAGGTACGGATATGGCACAGGATTACAAAGAAACACTGCTTCTGCCTCAGACTGAGTTCCCTATGCGCGCAAATCTTTCACAGCGCGAGCCGGGATTTCTTAAATTTTGGCAGGATATGGACCTTTATGGTGAACTGAAAAAGAAAAACAGCGACAAGCCGTCGTTTATTCTTCATGACGGTCCGCCCTACGCAAACGCAAGCATTCATATCGGAACAGCGACAAATAAAATACTTAAAGACTTTATAGTTAAATACAAATGGCTCAGCGGTTTCTTTACGCCGTATGTCCCCGGGTTTGACACTCACGGACTTCCGACGGAGCTTAAAGTTCTCAAAGAAGACGGGGTGGACAGAGAGGCGCTTACGCCGATTGAACTTCGAAAGCGCTGCGAAGCTTATGCCAGAAAATTTATTGACGTTCAGTCTGGACAGTTTCAGCGTCTTGGTGTTATAGGTGACTGGGAACATCCTTATATGACGCTGCTTCCTGCGTTTGAAGCGACGGAACTTGAAGGTCTTGCGGATATGGCAGACAAAGGCTATATCTACAAGGGCAACAAGCCTATCTATTGGTGCAACGACTGTCAGACAGCGCTTGCTGCAGCTGAAATAGAATACGGCGATGAGGTGTCACCGTCAATTTACGTTGCGTATCAGTATCAGGATGCCGCCAAAGTTTTCCCTGAACTTGCGGGAAAAGACGTCAATATCATTATTTGGACAACAACTCCGTGGACACTTCCTGCATCTCGCGCCGTTGCGCTTCACGCTCATTACGAATACGGTTTCTACGAAGCAAACGGCAAAATTTATGTTTTCGCGGCAGATCTCAAAGATGAAGTTGCAAAAGCGACGAATCTTGAATTCGGAGATCCAATTATCACCTGCGAAGGGCAGAAACTTGAAAACACAAAGGCAACGCACCCATTCTATGATATAGAACTGCCTGTAGTTTTAGCGCCTTATGTCACATTGGATACAGGTACAGGTTGTGTTCACACAGCGCCCGGACACGGCGCGGATGACTATGAAACAGGTATTCGCTACGGCATAGACGTATTTAACTCTGTTGATGACAAAGGCTGCTTTGTTAAGGAACTGCCGTTTGTTGGCGGTATGCCCATTCATGAGGGTGAAAACGTTATATTCCGAATGATTACGGACAACGGCAGACTTCTCGGACGCCTTAAAATCAAACACTCATATCCGCACTGCTGGCGCTGCAAAAAGCCGGTCATTTTCCGTGCGACGCCGCAGTGGTTTATATCCGTATCAAAATTCAAGGAAGAGGCGCTTAAAGCTATTGACTCTGTAAAATGGGTTCCTGACTGGGGCAAGGATCGCATTACAAACATGGTTCGTGACCGTTCAGACTGGTGTATCTCACGTCAGCGCACTTGGGGTGTACCGATTCCCGCATTCTACTGTGAAGACTGCGGTGAAGTAATCCTTACAGGCGACCGTATTCGCAGATTTGCTGAAAAAGTCCGTGAGCACGGCACAAACTGCTGGTGGACTATGTCCAACGAAGAACTTATTGGGGATCTTGCAGTCTGTCCGAAATGCGGCGGACATCACCTTAAAAAAGAAACCGATATTCTTGACGTATGGTTTGACTCAGGTACAAGCCATTCGGCAGTACTTGACAACTGGAGCGACCTTAAATGGCCGGCAGACCTTTACCTTGAAGGCAGCGACCAACACAGAGGATGGTTTCAGACATCACTGCTCAATAGTGTGGCAATCCGCGGCAAAGCACCGTACGGTACAGTTCTTACGCACGGCTTTATCATGGCAGGCGATGGGCGCAAAATGTCAAAATCACTCGGCAACGTTATGACGCCGGAAAAAATCTCCGACAAATATGGAGCAGACATTCTTCGTCTTTGGGTTGCTTCGTCAGACTACCGCAGCGACGTTCGTATTTCCGAAGAAATCTTCAAGACACTTACGGAAGAATATCGCCGTATTAGAAACACTGCGCGTTTCCTGCTCGGCAATCTCAACGGCTTTGACCCTGCGAAAAACATGATGCCGAACGAAAAACTCGGAGATTTTGACAAGTATGTTATGCTCAAACTTGACAGACTGCGTGACCGTGTTACCAAAGGCTTTGAAGCATACGAATTCCACCAGCCGATGACACTCATTCACCAGTTCTGCGATCAGGAAATGAGTGCGCTCTACATTGACATTAACAAAGACGGTCTTTACACGGATGCTGAAGATTCAGCGGCTCGCCGTGCAATTCAGACCACAATGTGGAAAGTGCTTAAAGCAGTTACGATTATGATGTCAAACGTACTTTCATTTACTGCCGAAGAAATCTGGCAGTGCATGAGAGAAAAAGACACATCGCTTCCGAAGAGCGTATTTCTTTCAGAGTGGCCCAAGGCAGATGTCGAAGGCATTGACCCTGAAATTGAGCAGGTGTGGGATAAAATTATAGACGCGCGCCAGGCAGTTCTCAGAGGACTTGAAAACGCGCGTGCCAACAACATTATCGGTCATCCGCTTGACGCTGACGTGACAATAGAATTCGGTGAAAAATTTGCCGATGCAGCAGGAAAACTTACGGCAGAGCAGTGGAGAACGCTTCTGATAGTTTCCGACTGCAGACTCGGCGAAGTCAGCGGCGAAAATATATTTGCCGATGAAGCGACAGGCATCAAGATTCTTGTCAGTAAATGTGAATACGAAAAATGCCCGCGCTGCTGGCAGAGACGAACAGAAGTCGCAGAACACGGAATTTGCGACCGTTGCAGGGAAGTTCTTGGCAAATAACATCGAACCAAAAAACATCGCGATTGGGGAGACAGTTTCTCCCCAATTTTTGTCTAGCGAACAGACTGAAAACAAAACAACGCGACAGCTGTTTGAGACAGACGAAGAACTTGACGGACACAGGCTGGATTTTGCAGTTTCGCGGCTGCTCGGTATTTCGCGTGCTTTCTCGGCGAAACTTATAAAAGACGGCGCAGTTGCTCTGTTACCTGAAAGGCGTGTAAAACCGTCTGTTAAAGTCGCGTTAAACGACAAAATAAATATATGGGTTCCGCCTGTTGAAACGCTTGATTTGGAGCCTGAAGACGTTTGTTTTGAAACAGTTTACGCAGACAATGACGTTATAGTCATAAACAAGCCTGCGGGTTTGGTTGTTCACCCTTCACCCGGACATTGGACAGGCACGCTCGTACACGGTTTGCTTTACAAATTTCCCGATATGGGCGCACTGAACGGAGTTCAGCGTCCGGGAATTGTACACCGTCTAGACTCTACAACCTCAGGGCTTATGGTTGTCGCGCGTAACGGTCTTGCACAGGAAGGTTTGTTTCGAGATTTCAAGGCTCGCCGCGTTCACAAAGAATATCTTGCACTGTGCAACGGCACGTTGCCTTTGCCCGAAGGTGAAATTCATTATCCGATAGGCAGAGATCCTTATAACAGACTGCGGCAGACGGTACTGGCAGACGGACGCGATGCATGGACAGACTACAGAATACTTTGGAGTAGAAACGGCTATACACTTGTGGTCTGCAGGCTGCATACAGGCAGGACACATCAAATACGTGTGCACCTCAAAGCGCTCAAATGTCCGCTTGTTGGAGACAGGCTTTATGATCCATCGCGTCAGTCTCCGTTTGGTGCGGAAAGAATATTTCTGCATTCATGGAAACTCAGTTTTGCACACCCGCGGACAGGAGAGCTGATGAGTTTCAGAGTACCGCTTCCAAAAGAACTCAGCGATTTTCTGCATGGAGTAAGGTAAATGAAAATATGTAAAATTTACGCTTTTGAAAATAGTGAAGCTTTTGCGTTTTACGTTCCTGACGGGAACTGCAGTTGGAAAAATGCAGGCGACGCAGATGAAAAAAACTGGAAAATGCTTGCTGACACGCTTGAAATAAACCTAACGGATATTGTTCGGCCGTCGCAGACGCACACGTCCGCAGTTAAAGCGGTTGCAAAATGCAACGGAGGAGAAGGGATAGTATGCAAGGAGCGTGAAAGCGGCTTTGACGGTGTCGTTACAAATGAACGCGGGCTTTTGCTCTGCACGCTTGAAGCAGATTGTGTTCCTGTATATCTTTTTGACCCTGTTAAAAAAGCCGTGGCAATGGTGCATAGCGGATGGAAAGGCACGGCAGGAAAAATATCCGCAAATGCCGTGAAGCTCATGACAGAAAAATACGGCACAAAAGCCGAAAACATAACAGCGTCAACAGGACCCTGTATATGCAGTGAATGTTACGAGATCAGCGCAGAGTTGATACCGCGTTTTGAAGAAAATTTTACGAAAGAGGAAATCAGCCGTTTTTTCACGGCAAAAGAAAACGGAAAATTTTTGCTCAATCTGCTGCTTGCAATCAGAATAACACTTGAAAAAGCAGGTGTAAAAAGCGAAAATATATTTGAAAGTGATGTGTGTACGTACCATTCCGGCGTGTGTCCGTCATATCGAAATGGTGATGTGGAAAGGCGAATGCTTACCGGAATAATGATACGGTAATCGCTGTCAGTTGTTGAAGAACAGGATGGTGAATAAATTGGAACAGGAAAAACTAAAGCAGCATCTTACGGCACTGAAAAATTATCTTGAAGAAACAGAATTTCCCTCACACCGTGCTGCAGCGCCTGTGCAGTTAAGTGCTTCAGAAATTGCCGAACTGCAGAATACTGACAGCAGCTTTACGGAAGCAGTGCTTGGAATGATAGACGAAAAAGGGCTGAAAGATTCCGATGTTTACAGAAAAGCCGACGTCAGCCGAAGTGTATTTAACAACGTCAAGAACGGTCATTTTTCAAAAGGCACGGCAATAGCCCTTGCTCTGACACTTGAACTGGGACTTGAGGAAACGCAGAGGCTGCTTCGCAAAGGCAGAGTTGTGCTTTCTGACTCTTTTGTCTTCGACAAAACTATTATCTACTGCATTATACATAAAATATATGAAGCAAACGATGTCAATTTTCTGCTTGAACAGTTAGGGCAGCCGATACTGAGAGAGGCGAGATAGAAATTCAGCCAATCAGAAAAAAATGGCATAAACGCAGGTGTCTTCATACGAAAAGTAATAATACACAGGAACGCTGAGCAGATACATTGCTGCTTTGTCTGACGGAAATTCCGCTTAAAACGGAATTTTTTTGTGTCTTTAGCACAGTTTTGCAAAAAAATGTCATTTGTCAAATGACATTTTTTTTGAAATAAACGCTTTAATAATAATCGTAACACATATCCAAACAGGAGGAATGAATTATGCAGGACACAGTTACGACAGCACAGAACATAGCGCAGACAGGAGCAGTACAGGCAACTACGGAAAGAAAAGGATTCACGCCGTATCTTCGCTCCGTCACCAAAATTGTCAAAACGCTCAACACACGTTACGACTCAGACACACTCACATTCAAAACAGTATCAGACTGGCTTATTTCGGAAGGCTACTGGGCAAAAGAAAACGGCAGAACGAAACCGACCGAAAAAGGCTACGCAAACGGAATGTCGATGCAAAAGTGCTGCCTCAACGGCAGAGAATTTGAATCAGTTTACTGCGACGGTAAAATGCAAAAGCTAATCAGCGACAAATTCAGCGCATTTTTCACGGCTGCAGCGGAAAACGTATCACAGCCTGTGAAAAAAGACCCGATGGCAAAAACGTGGGAAGAACTTGCCAACAGCTATTACGGTGCGGGTTCATACAAAGAAGCCGCTGAATGTTATCAGAAAACTCTTGAATGTCTCCGTGCTTGAACGGATGCAGAAAAGCGAAAGCCGGCGAGCTCTACTCAATAATGGGTATCCGGTTTCCGCAGATATAGCAACAGACGGCATGTAAATGCTGTCTGTTTTTTTGTAAATCAATCTTGAAAACTATATACAAAAACAAAGTTTTGACTTGTACGTCGAAAACTTGTAAATTTATGTGAGGTATATTATTATTCTTTTGATTTTGGATTAACTCGGAGGTATTATTATGTTTTCATCCGGCTGGGTGAACCCGAAAAGAAACATTACAAAGCAAAGACTCGTGTCAGAATACATAGCCTATGACACGGAAACCACAGGCTTAGGGCGCTATGCCGAAATAATTGACATAGGTGCGGTTCACATTGCAGACGGCAAAATCATCGACTGCTTTGATACGCTTGTCAAACCGACCTTCCCGATTGACGAAAGACTTCGTGATGACAGAGGGTATCCTACGGCATTTTCCGTGCACCACATTACAAATGCCATGGCAGAAAACGCACCATGTCTAAAAGATACGCTTGTATCGCTGCGAGCGTTTATCGGAGATTTGCCGGTGCTTGAACATTCAAGCCCCTTTGCGCCTTTTGACACTTGCCTTTTCACAGCCGCTTTTCCGAGAGAATTAGGCGTGATATATGAAAACAGCTACATAAACACTTGTGAACTTGCTCGCGCGCTGTTGCCGAAGCCGCAGGAAGTGCATGACTACAGGCTCTGTACGCTTGACCATTATTTCGGCATACGCGAAAAAGAAATACACCGTGCGCTGCCGGATGCTATAGATGCGTACAAATTGTACGAAATACTAAAATGTATAATGAAACAGCGCGGCATAACGCCTGAAATATTACAATCACAGTAAGAAACACATTGTAAAAAGAGGTGATAAAATGCCGTTTCATATAATCAGACAGGACATAACAAAAATCAAAACAGATGCTGTTGTAAATCCCACAGACGAAAGGCTGAGCGGAGCTGGCGGCGTTGATTTTGCGATACACAGCGCGGCAGGAAACGAACTGCGCGAAGAATGCCACGCACTCGGCGGCTGCAAAACAGGTGAAGCAAAAGCTACCAACGGCTTCAATCTGCCCGCAAAATATGTCATACATACCGTAGGTCCAAAATACCGCGGCGGAAAAGAGGGCGAAGCGGAACTGCTTGCCTCCTGCTGCCGCAATTCTCTTACACTTGCGGATAAACTCGGCTGTAAATCAATAGCCTTTCCGCTTATATCAGCAGGTACTTTCGGCTGTCCTGTACAACTTGTTCTCAAAACACTGACTGCGCAGATAAGAAAATTTCTGCGTACAAAGGAAATGGATGTCTATCTGTGCGTGTTCGGGCAATACGAATTCAGATTGAGCGGCAGAATGTTTGGAAAAATTCAGCAATTTATAGACGACAACTACGTTGAGATGCACAGTTTGGTGCAAAACCCCAACGCGTACGGACAGGTAAACTATGGTGCAAGACAGAGAAACAGCCGGATAGAAAATATCGCGAAAGCAAACAAATCTGACAGTTTGGACGAGGACATTGTTCGTCTCAGTAAACTTCAGACTACCGAATTTGTAAGATTTGAGTATGACTATCAAGAAGAAACGCTGCAGCTTGACGAAAGCTTCATGGACTGTTTCAATAGACTGTTGAAAGAAAAAGGAATGAGACCGAAGGAATGTTACACAGCTGCCAACCTAGACAGAAAAACCTTCTCCAAAATAAAACAATCCGGGCATGTATCCAAAATAGGCGCAGTTTCACTTGCTGTCGGACTTAAACTAAATATGAGCGAAACGCTTGACCTGCTCCAAAAAGCCGGTTACACACTCTCAAAATCGCTGATATTTGACGTGATTATTGTTTACTGCCTAAAAAAGCAGATATATGACATAGACGAAATTAATCTTGTACTTTTTGACAACGACCAGCCGTTACTCGGAACAAAAATCAGATAAAATACAAAAAATGTAAATTGTCGAAACGTTTTCGACCGCAAACAAATTCTAACCTCCTATTCTTATGCCACACACAAAGAAAAGGAGGTTATTCTTATGACGAGGAAAACAGAGAGCAAAGACACATCAGCGGCAAAAACGAACAAGGGCAGCAAAGAAAAATATGTTACACTGGACGGCGACGGAATAAGAACAATTTTCAAACCTTCCACAGAACTTGTCTTCATTCTTGACAAAAGCGGTTCAATGCACGGACTTGAAGAAGACACCATCGGAGGTTTTAACTCTGTTCTTAAAAAACAGAAAAAGGAAGACGGAGGCAACTGTTTTGTGAGTACAATACTGTTCGATGATGAGATCAGTATACTTCATGACAGAGTTCCGATTGAAGAAGTTAAAGAAATGACATCTAAGGAGTATTTTACCGGAGGTTGTACCGCATTGCTTGATGCTGTGGGACGTACCGTGAATCACATTAAGACAATACACCGCTATCTAAAAAACGAGCAACCGATAGAAACATTGTTTGTCATTACAACAGACGGAATGGAAAACGCAAGCCGTGAATACACAGTTAATGAAATCAAAAAGCTTATATCGCGTCAGACGGAAAAAGGCTGGGAATTTCTTTTCCTAGGCGCAAACATAGATGCAGTAGAAACAGCAGAAAACATTGGTATACGCAAAGAACGCGCCGCGAACTTTGTAAACGACCCGAGGGGCATACGCGGCAACTACGCCGCAATTGCCGGATGTGTAAGCAGCTTGAGGCGAGGAAAGGCAATAAAAGACGCTTGGAAAGACGAAATTGACAAAGATTACAAAAAACGCGGCGGAAATCAGAAATAATGCCTGAAACGCAAAAAAATCCAAATTAACACAAAATCTCCACAAACAGGAGCTATGCTTAAAAGGCAGAAAGGCTCAAACAGAAAGGGGTATCGGAAATGAGGAAAAAAATTATGGGGGTGTTGCCTGCGGTGTTTTGCGCGGCTTTGCTCTGCTACACGGCGGCATTTGCCCAAGACAACACGAAACTTTTCCCGCGCTATGAAGCGGACTACTACAGAACAGGAAACGCAAGCGCAATCGCAAGCGGACAAATCGCAATGCAGGGCAGACCGGAAGAAATTGTCCTAAAAAAAATACATTAACACTTTCAGACGGACAGACATATGTCCGTCTAGTTTTTATATAATAAAATAGTTAGAGCAAACGAAGTTCGCTAATCCTAATGCATGTTGTAAACGTTCATTGTTGAAAATTTTATCGTTAATATAATATTGACGCTGTAATGCTATATCTGTAAAATAACAGAATCATTTGTGTTAGATTTTCATACAAATTCTTGGGGGTATTAGTTATGTCAGATTTCAGACTGCAAATTCAGGAAGATATTAAACATTATCAAGACGAAATGCCTAATGTTGGTAATGGAAAAATCCTTACTGATGATTGGGCATTTAATTTTTGGATTTTAGACAAAATCTACTCTGTCGATGAAGATGTCATCGAAGAACAAATTGTTGATCTCTGCGATTTTGGCATAGATGCCTATGAAATTTTTGAAGAGACAAAAGACGTCTATTTAATTCAGAATAAGTATTATACTG
>JAZUIB010000063.1:0-20230 GCA_045642025.1 Synergistaceae bacterium | reverse complement strand
GCAGGGAATAAGCGCAAAGACCATAATCAAAGGCAAAAACGAGGCTGAACTTTCCCGTGAACTGCGCGAACTTGATAACGGCAAGCTACGCTCAATTTGCTACAAACTCTTCTCCAAAACAGTGCAGCTTTGGCTTGCCGGTGCAAGCGGTGTAAATGGTGCAAAAGGCATTATCACAACAACACTGCATCCAGTCTATCACGCAGATGATTAATATAACACAAGGAGAATTAAACAATGAACAGCAAATTCATCGTCTATAAAATGGACACAAAGAGCAAGATTAAATATTTTGTTGCGACAGGCGGAGGCTTCTCAACTCATTTGGGCGCAGCTCAGATGTTCACCGAAAAGAAAGCCGACAAACTCATTGAAACGATTATGCAGACGCTTACAAGCTTCATGCGCAGCCGTGTGGTTGTTGAGAAACAGCCGGTAGAGGCTTTTGAGGAGGTATAGCAAATGGAGAAAATATATGATATGTCAGGTAACACCGTTATGCAGCTGAAAATAAAGATCTTTAGTTGTTGGCTTTATGCCCTGCTCATTATTCCCACATTCTTGTTTGCTTCATGGCTTCTTAGAGAATTATTAAACCCAACACTACCGACTGAATTAAAAGTGGCACTGTGGCATTTGAGTCCAGTTATTGAATGTGTGTTAGCTCTTTTTGTTGCGCTATGTACTTGGAAAGCTACGAAATATGGTCATTATAAAACACAGTTACACAGGCTCTGCGTGTGGAACGACTGTGTTGCAAAATATGGTCTTAGTATGGCCAAAGAGATGGCAGCAGCCGGAACAGGGGAAGAAAAATGACTGAAACGGATTGCAAGATACAGGCGGAATACTGGGAACGTACCGCAAGAGAACTTCAGAAAGAAAACAGGGAGCTGAACAGTACTGTACACAAGCTGCAAGAGCAGCTGAAGAAAATCAAACAGCAGCTGAAAGCAGTAGTTACCGAAATGGAGGAATAACTATGATAAGCAAAAAAATAAGAAAATCAACCATTCGCAAAGAAGCTCAAAGAATAATAAGCGAAATGCCTTTAGCTGCTCCAAGCAGGGGCGGCAAAAATCTCCATTTACAGCTTGCTGCACAATTTAAGCCTTATTTTGAGCTGACTGAACAACTTGTAAAACACAGGCGGCGCTGGCATAAATGACGGATTCGGAAGCAGCTCGTTTTGAAGATGTTGTGTACGGCATGTCAACAGGCAATAGCCGGAGCGAGGACGAATTAGAAGCTGAGGCGGTCTTGCTCTTTGCAAGGCACAAGTTTGAGGGAATTACCGGAATGGAGGAAAAGTAAGATGAAAGAAAAAATAGCGTACAAAGTAGCAGCGATTTGTGGAATGTTGGCATTAGTTTTGGTGGTATTTGGTTGGGCTCGTTGGTTCTTTTCAGGTTTAGAACCTGGCAACACCAAAATGTTGTTGGCGGTGCCCCCTATGTTTGGAGTTTTAGCTTTAAGTCTTTGGGTAAGCGAAGGTATCCTTGATCCGGACGAAGATGAGGAGGTAGATCCGGACGAAGATGAGGAGGTATAAAAGAATGACTTGGCGTGAGAAAAGAAAACAGGAAGAGCGTGCGCGGCTGCAAGTAAAAACAAAAGAGCAGCTTATTGACGAAATCCTGACGCAGCAAGAGGAATTTAAAGCATTCAGAGGCCGTGCGCTGGGAACTATTAACCGACTTGGCAATACTTGCGGTGAGCTTCATAAAGAAGCTGAGCAGTACATTACAAGCGTCCTTGACGATACCTGTAAGACGCTTGAAGCGAGGAAAAATGAGTTGATCTGCGGCGATACTTTGCAGGTTTTTTCAGCAAAACTATAAAAACAAAATAAGGGAGGAAAACACAATGAAAAATGATTGGTGGAAAACAGACTGTTTTTTGCTCTGTCTATTTTTACCTCTCTTCTTTTTCTATTTCATTATTAATCAGTGTTCCCTTAAAATTTGAATTAATCAAGAGCTTCCGATTTCAGTGGGAGCTTTTTTTGTTGAGTAATACGAACTATTAAATAAGATATTGCTTATTTGATTTTACAAATAATAAAACATCTGCTAAAATAATTAGTAAACGAAACGAAAATTTTTAACCGAGGAGGTTGTTGCAGTAATGCCGGATATTACCAAAAGGTTAAACAGCACAACATCAGCCAAAAATTCACTGGAAACGATAATAAAAAAATATATCCAAGACGGGTACCAAGATTTAACCTTTAGCGAAGCATTGATTTATTATATGCAGAAAAAAGAATGTGACATGAGACAGTTCAGTAAACACATAGGTATATCATTGCTCACGTGTCTTTCGTGGGTCAACAGCGTATCCGCTCCACGTCAAGAGAAGGTTTTTATCGTGGAGCACTTTCTTGGTCTGCCGTATGGCTACCTGATTTCTTTGCTTATTCGTGATTTTTTGAATGACAAGTATCCGGCACCAGGCAGAAAATCCCAAAGCAAACGTTAAAGGAAACAGAAAATGCCGGATATAAAGCTTGAAAGAATAGCCAACAAAATACAAGAAGAACTCGGTCCGATCAACGATTTAATTAAAGACGAGACCGTCATTGATATTATGTATAATCCGGATGGTCGGCTATGGACAGAACGGTATGGTATTGGCAAATATTTGGAGCCGGTCAAATATCCAGTAAGCAAAGCTGCGCTGGTTATACGAAGCATCGCGTCCTATAACAATATTGTTATAGGGGAAGAAAAACCTCTTATTTCCGCAACCTTACCAACAGGGCAGCGTTTTCAAGGGTTTATCAACCCTGTTGTTGAGGCGCCGGCTTTCTCGATTCGCTGCAACCGAAGCTTAAACATCACATTGGACGATTACATTCCATACGCAATGACATCTACAACAAAAGACTTTTTGAGTGAGGCGCTGGGAAATAAGGAAAACATAATTTTATCCGGCGGAACAGGAAGCGGCAAAACAACTTTTTGTAACGCCCTTTTAGACGAACTTTACCGGATAGCACCGGACGACAGGATTGCGCTTATGGAAGAAGTCCCCGAAATACAGCTCAAACACAAAAACATAATCTGTGAGCGTATGTCCGAAGCGTACTGCCCTTACACCGCGCTTTTAAGAGCCAACCTGCGAGCAAATCCGGACAGAATTATTCTTGGGGAGCTGCGTGGCGGCGAAGCGTTGGATCTCTTAAAGTCGTGGAACACAGGGCACCCAGGAGGGGTAACAACGCTGCACGCCAACTTTGCACGGTCAGCCTTAACCCGTTTCGAAACAATGATTTTGGAGTCAAAAGACGCAGCAAATCTGAATATCTTGGCTGTCAGAAGCTACGTTGCCGAAGCGGTCAACATAGTTGTCCAAATTGACCGCAAATGCGGCGAAAAGCCGAAAATTAAGGAAATAATCCGCGTTGAAAACTATCTTGACAACGAAGGAAATTACATTATAACGAAGGTGCTTTAAAGTGAACGGAGCCGACGTGGTAATTCTTATAGGCAATATTGCGCAGTTGAATATTAAAAAAGCTGTGGACGGTCGCACTTGTTTATTTGTTAACGTTGCGGTTGACAATGAGACAAAGATGCCTGACAGCACTCGTAGCAAAAGGACAAACTTTATTCCGGTCAGTGTTTTTGGTTCCCGTGCGGAAGCGCTTACCGATTTGCTACACACTGGTCAGCTTGTAATGGTTCGCGCTCATCACACGCTCAGAGAAAATTTTAAGCTCAGTATAGTTGCTGATAACGTTCAAATTCTCTCCCCTCCCAAAACGCCTGATAAACAGGCAGTACAACAGCCAACAGTGGGTATAGAAAAAACGTCAGGTATTTCCGGCGATTTCGACGACGACGATTGACAGAATGGGAGGAAATAATATGAAAAAAGCAACAAAAATTCTTGTTTTAACAGCAGTATTCATTTTGTTTGCGCAAAGCGCCTTTGCCGGAGGTGGAGCAATGATAGGCGGTGCGACAGAAGCAACACAATGGTTAAATAAAGTGCAGCTTGAGGCTATTCACAGTGCCGGATTAGATGAGGTTTATAACGGTATTCAAATCTTTAACAAAACAGTTCAAATGTACACCAATATGGTTCAACAGCTTGCAGAAGCCGTTAAATCCAATTTGGGTATGCCATTTGCAGTCGTCAATGACTTTAAAAATGCGTTTACAAGGTTATATGGTACAGTAAAAGGAGCTGGTGAAGGACTTTTCTCATATACAAATGCCAACAATTGGATGAGCGATATTACCAATAGAACCGGTGCAATGGCAAGCTTGGAGTATATGCAAAAGAGCAACAAGGCAGGTTATCAGCTTACAGAGGATATTATAACAAAAGGAGAGTCTGAGATAGCGCTTGCAAAAGACGTTGAAAATGCAAGCAACAGCGCAGACGGAGTTACAAAAGCTGTACAAGCAAACACAAGAGCCAATCTGCTTGTAGATTCCGCTGTACACGATCTTACAATCTCCAACGTCTCCTTTGCTCAAATGCAATATAACCGCTGGGCGGTTGAGGATAACATAAGAGCAAAGGATTTAGAAAAAGCGAAGGAGACTTGTGATTATGCAGTCAATTATAAATGGTAAACACAAAGTATTTTTACTGCTGCTGCTTGCCGGACTTTTTTGCTGCCTCGACATTGCCCCCTGCTTTGCTGAATCAGGAAAAAGTCAGATTATAGGCAGTTTTGTAACACAGCTGCAAACAGCTATTGATAACTCTGAATCGCTGAATGGTTTGCATGAAGCCGCCAAAAAAATCTTTATGGCATTAGTGGTCTGCCAATTTGTCTGGTCTATGTGGAGCTTGTATTTTGAAGGTAAGGCAACAGATTTACAAGCGTGGAGTATAGCTATATGCAGGGTTTTTGTGGTTGCGGCTGTCGGCTATGCGTTCCTTACTTCAGCAACAACATGGATTAAAGAGTCAGCAAGGGCTATCTGCGGGATAGTTCCAAGTAATTACGGTAGTTATGCTGAAATTTCCCAGTTGTGTTTGGATTTTGCCGGTATGCCGTACAAGTTTTTGCAGGACTTTATAAAACAAGAGCAGTTAAAGTTTTTAGCGTTTTCAACAGAAGCGATTTATAATTGCGTATGTTTTATCGGAGCAACTATCACTACAATGCTCGGAGCTATCGCAATAGTTATTCCAATGGTTTTAGCCTGTTTTACTCTTATAGTTGCCCAGTGTGAATTGCAGGTAAGTATTGCGTTTGCGATTTTTGCGCTCGGTTTCGCAGGTAGCAGCTGGACGAGGGATATTGCCGTAGCAAATATAAAGCATATTTTAGCCTGCTGCGTAAAGGTAATGGTAATATGTTTCCTTATTAACATTACAAAAGATATGCTGTACAACATTACTTTTTTTACAACTCCAACTGACTGGCCGGATGTTTTTGCCATAAATCAGGCTTGTGTGTTTATGGCTATTATCGTTTATCTTCTGTTTAAAACATTGCCGCAGGCAATTTCCGCTCCGTTCGGCGGGAGCGGGGGGGCAGACGGAGCCGGCACAGCCGCGTTTATGGCAGCAACATATCACAACCTTATTTCTGTTGCGAGGCATCTAACAAGTGGCAGTGGATCAAACAGCAAGGGCGGACAAAAGAACAATCCTGGGCAAGGTAATCAAATCGGCGGAACAAAAAATAATTCACATACATCAACATCAACACCACCTGCTGTACCGCCACCATCTCAAAGTGCCGGCAATACAACTGTAAACGGAGGAAACAACAATGGACAGGTACCGCCACCATCTCAAAGTGCCGGCAATACAACTGTAAACGGAGGAAACAACAATGGACAGGTACCGCCGCCATCTCAAAGTGCCGGCAATACAACTGTAAACGGAGGAAACAGCAATGGACAGGTACCGTCGCCATCTCCAACAGCCGGCAACACAACTATAAACGGAGGAAACAGCAATGGACAGGTACCGCCGCCGTCTCAAAGTGTCGGCAATACAACTATAAACGGAGGAAACAGCAATGGACACGTTCCACCACCAAAAACACCATAATATCCGTTCTTCGGTTAGATACTGCTGTGAAGCGCTGGCATCTATCGGTCTGACGTTTTTAAGTTGTTTTGTTACGGTTTTGGGTTCGTTGGTCAACAAAGAGGAGCGTCGGAGAATATGGAGCGCAAAAAATACTTTTTATATTATTTTGGGCGTGATAATCGGGGCAACAGCAGTATATTGTTTTTGCAGTTGGTGGTATTTGTTGTCAAGCTTACAGCGTTTTCTAGTTTTTTTGCCTCTTTTGGCTGCAATGGTATTACTTAATTTTCATAATAATAAAGAGACCGGCGGTTAACCGGTCTCTTGAATTTTTTACTTGCTACCACTTATAATTAACAGCATGTTCAATGCTTTTTTTCGCAAGTTCTTTTTGTTTTTTTGCTTCCGCGCGTTCTTCTGCTTCTTTCTTTTCTCTTGCGGCTTTTTCTTCTTCCATAAGCTGAACGATACGGGCGGTTTCGGCTTTCTGCTGGTTAATGTTATAAAACGCTGTGCCGCCAACGATGATGAGTGCTGCTGCGAGTATTGCAATGATGATGTTTTTGTTCATGTTCTTTTCCTCCTGATATTCTATTTTTTACGACCCTTTAACAGGTGCTCTACAAATATGTTTTATTTCAAAAACTTTGTGCTATCTTTCAAAACTATATTCCCGTTCAAGTATCCTCCCACAGAAAAACGCTTGTATTTCGTTTATTTCCTTTACCGGAGCATTTCTTTGCGCCATAAGTTCAAGGATTTTTTTCTGCTTCGAAATCAAACTGATTTTTTCTTCTGTTGTAAGCTTCTTAATTCTGCTGCGCAACAAGTGTTGTTTTGCAAAATTGCCGGAGTTTGCCGTGCTATTGTAAACCTCATTGAGGATTTTCTCCGTCTTTTCCGGCGACGATAATGGTTCCAAAATCCTTATGCTGTCTATGCAGTTGTTGTTTCTTTCGAGGTAATCTATTGTGTTCGGGATATTTTTGTACGCTTCTTCATGAGCCTCAAAACTTGTCCACCGCGCTATCGCATCCGGATTTGCTTTCGCGTTTTCATAACGCAGCACAATGTTGGTTCTTGAAATTTCTTTTGGTACTGCCAGCAGCGCAATATGTACCTCATAGCCTTTTGCTTTAATTTCCCTGATTGTTGTGTTTATCGGTTCTCTGTTTCGCAGGGTGCTTTCAAAGATTATGTTTCTTTTGTTATCGGTTGCCCATTGCAGCAGTTCTTTTGTCCAAAGCCTTGCGTCAGGGTCGGTATATTGCGCATATTCTTTGTCGTGCGTAAGAAATATTTCCCTGCATTGCGGGTGTATTTCCCTGTAATCATCGCCATTGATTGAAGCTACGTCTGCCGCATGTTTAAAAATTATAGGTTTTAATGTGTCCGACAATGCTGTTTTTCCTGCGCCCGGCTGCCCCGAAATGATAAGTATTTTGGGATTATTATGTTCTACTGTCGTGTCGCTTAAGTATTGAGACAATTTCTTAAATGTCTCAATATGCGATTTTTCAGATAAACGATATATATTATATTTGTTATCCATTTGCCGATCAGCGCCGGAATCCTTTATCGGCAAGCCTTTGCTGAACCTCAATATTGCCGCTGTATATTTCCTGTTTTTCTTGCCATAATCTTCTTCCTTCAGCTTTTATTTCTTCAATTCTTTGTGCATTGGGACAAGTTTTAGCTTCTTCCGCCATAAGGGCGCGAATATTATCCCCACACTCCAAAGAGTTCACCTGCAACGCCATTTCCCTGCGCTCAAAGCCGTCAAAGTCATACATGTCATATTTCCTCCCTTTTGTGTTAATACAAATCACTATGCGTGCCTGTACGCATTAAATACAAGATTACATTCTGATTGCTTATTTGGTATATCAACAACCAATCCGGCGCAATATGACACTCCCTGCAGTTCTTATACTCTCCTTTAAGTTTGTGATCCTTGTTCTTTCGGGGTAATTCAATCCCTGTTGCGATAAGATTAATTACTTCTATTGCCAAAGATATGTCATATCCTCGCTTTTTAAGTTTTAAAACATCTTTCTTAAACTGTTGGGTAGGTATGATATCGTACATTTTTCTAATCCAAAATGTCTTGCATCATTTCTTCTGCAGTCTTGTAGCTTTTGTAGAGTTGCGGATTTTTTTCCATCAAATCTACTTCTCTAATGGCATTCAGTGTATTGCCGTTGGGTTTTTCTACAGCGATTTCGAAAGGAATACGCGACTCCATCACTACTTTTTTCGCGAAAATATTTACCGCGGTTGACATAGTCATTCCGGCATCTTTGCAAAAACGCTCAAAATCGTTTTTTAGCCCTGCATCCATGCGAATACCTAACATCGTCTGTGCCATTTGTATCGCCTCCTATTATATCAATGTATGTGTATTATAAAACATTGTACGTACGTTGTCAATGATTAAAATGTTCAAATAAATATTTTCTTATATATATAATTTAATGTTTATTTTAATTGACATTATACTCAATACAATATATAATCTGCCCATAAAATAATAACAGCAAGGGGCCTGTATTTATGAGCGAAGACCTGTACGCAGCACCTATCCATACATCTCTTATTCGTCCGCAGCTTATACTTGGCTGCGATCGAGAATTGTCTATTCTGCTTATTTTATTTGTCTGTCTTATTGCCGGTCCTCTTGGTCTTATGGATGGCAACTTTTACAGCTTGCCGATAGCGGGAATAGTATGGTTGATTGGACAGATTTTTTTGGTCAAGCTTGGGAAATTAGATCCACTTGCAAGGAAGGTGTTTTATGCGTCAATGAAAAACAAAGCATGGTATCCTGCCTGCGCATACGCGGCAGATGGGGAAGATTTTTCATCAGGGGGGCTTGTAAAGTCGTGTGCGGGACTATTGCCTTATGGTGCTCTCATTACCCCCTCAATAATATTGTTAAAAGACGGCTCTTTGCTTTCCGGTTTTGAGTATACCGGTGATGATTTGACAACAGCGACACAAAAACAGTGCGCCATAGTAAGCCAGCGTGCAGCCGTTTCCTTATCAAGTATTGGCGGAGGCTATACGCTTCATTTTGAAACGATCAGAGTTCCGGCGCCTGCTTATCCAACCGGAAATTTCTCTGAGATAGTAACAAAAGCGATGGACGACGAACGTCGTCAGTTGCACGAACGGGACGGCGCACATTTTGAAACTCGCCTTTTCTGTTTTATCGCATGGCAGCCTCTGGACGCTACGGATAAAGTTGCCGACAAAGCGGCAAGTGCCGGAGCAAAAATACAAGCAATAACACAGCTTTTCAAAAAAAACAAAGATGTAGTGCAGCCTACAAAAGAACATTTGCCAATTACAGATGAGCAATTAAGACGGTTTGAAGCTGCTATTGATGATTTTACAAATTCTTTCAGCGTAAATTTTAATGTCAAGCCACTTCGTGTAGATAAATTGCTTAATGCTATTAAGCTCTGTATCACTGGTAAAGAGAGCACTTCACCAATACCGGAAGTCCCATGGTCACTGGATACACTTTTTGCGTGTGAAATAGAGAATGGCGAGCCATTCATGTTTAATAATGAATATATAAAAGTTATTGCCTTAGACGGTTTCCCTCGCGAATCAGTACCAAGCATGCTTTTGTACCTTGGTCAGCTGCCCTTTGAATATCGCTGGAGCTCTCGATTTATTCCTATGGATTTTAGGGAAGCTTATACCCTTATGACTAAAGAACAGAAAAAATGGCGGCAGCGTCAAGTATCAATGTTGTCCCAACTCTTTGGTCGCGAAACAACAAGGGTAGACAAAGATGCCGTAACACAAACAGAGGACGTTAATGACGCAATTGCAGAACTTCAAGCTGGAGGAGTTTCATACGGACATTTTACTTCTGTAATTATTGTAAGAGATCTTAACTATACTACTGTAGAGGAAAAAGCTCACACTGTGTGCCGCGTACTTCAAGAATGTTTGTTTGGAACCAGGGTTGAAGGACGTAATACGCTTGAAGCGTTTCGCGGCTCCCTGCCAGGTGATACGCATAGAAATTGCCGCAGACCGATTGTAAATACAGTCAATTTATCACATTTCCTTATGCTATCATCAGCATGGCCGGGGCTTAAAAACAATCCTTGCAGTTTTTATCCGAAAAATTCACCATGTCTTATGCAGGTGTCCTCAACAGGGAATAACCCGTTCAGATTTAACATACATTCAAGTGATATTGGACATACGCTTATACTCGGTCCCACTGGAAGCGGTAAATCAACCCTGCTTGCCGAACTTGTGGCGCAATTTGATCGTTATTCGCAAAAAGAAGCGGGTGCAAATTGTCAGGTTTTTGTCTTCGACAAGGGGCGTTCAATGTACCCGCTTATTTCCGCAATAGAGGATTCGTGCCACTATGAACTTGGAGGTGACGAAGATGGGGAGCAGCCCATGGAACTTTGTCCGCTTTCCGCGCTTGAAACAGATGAAGATATAGCGTGGGCAGCGAATTATATCGAAAACCTTGTGCTTATAAACGAAGGGGAAATCAACCCAACAAAACGCAAAGAAATTAACCGTGCGCTCAGAGATATGGCGTCTGGTACGCACAGTTCAAGCGAAAGATCATTAACCTATTTCCAGGTCAACCTACAGGACGAAGATCTTAAAAATGCGCTTGCGCCGTTTGTTACCGGAGGCACATATGGCAAATATCTCGACGGAACACAGACCAATATTAAATATTCAAGATATACATGTTTTGAACTGGATCATCTTATGACAATGGGTAACCAGGTAACGACGCCGGTATTACTGTATCTTTTCCATGAGATTCAAAAACGACTCGACGGGCGCGCTTCTCTTATTGTCATTGATGAAGCCTGGATAGCACTTGCAAGCAAGGAATTCAGCAGACAGCTTGCAGAATGGCTGCGCGTTTTGCGTAAAGCAAACTGTGCCGTAGTTTTGGCTACACAGTCGCTCTCCCAAGTGCTTAAAAGTGAAATAGCGAACGATATTCTTGAAAGCTGCCCAACGCGCATTATGCTGGCGAACCCTGAAGCGAATAGTGAAGCGATGCAGCCGCTTTACGTCGGGCGTCTTATGCTTACCGAAGCTGAAACAGACGCCATAGCGACCGCAATACCGAAACGCGAATATTTCTACATATCTCCGGAAGGAAAGCGTAAATTTAACCTCAATTTAGGTCCCGTCCAACTGTCATTTGTTGGCGCAGCCGGCAAAGAAGACCTGAAATTGGTTAAACAATACAAAAAACGCTATGGCAGACTTTGGCCTGCCGAGTATCTTGCAAAAGAAAGGGGTCTGCCAGACTGGGGAGAATATTTGGCTCAAATGTACCGCAAAAAATAAAACTATTTTTAAAATCGCAATCAATCAAACAAAGGAGAGACTAAATCAATGAGAAAAACAGTAAGAACAGTATTATTTGGGGCATTTTTCGCAGCAACAGCAAGCGCGTCAGCCGCGTTTGCAAGTAGTCCTAGCAACCTTCAGTATATAACCTCGCTGAAAACCTTTACCGAAACACTTCAAGGTGCTGCGAAGTATATTGCTATCGCAGCGTTTTTCGCCGCCGGTGTTGCAATTATGATTGGCGGAGAACTCACAGGCTGGGTTAAAAATATGGTTGCCGCTTGTGTGGTTGTAGGAACTATCGCTGGAGCAGAAGCGATTTATACCGCATTTTTCCAGACGACAGGCGCGACAATAGACGTTATTTCCGCAGTCGCAAAAGCAAACACAATTCTTGATCCTGTACTTATTTCAGGAACAGCTGCGCTTGACTGTGCAGCATTGCGTAAAGTTTTCGAGGACAAAAGGAAGCGTAAATAACGGCGCCGACGGAGGTGTTTTTGTATGGATTTTCTCAAAGCAAGAAAATCATTACAGGATTTGTATCAGGCTCAGTACACTGAAAAGCGCAATTGGTACAAATTTGCTATGGTTGAACTTGTAATCATCTGCGTATTGGTGCTTTCGCTTGTAGTTGTCGCCAAAATATCCAAACCGTACCCGTGGGTGGTACAAATAGACGAGCACGGCTACGACATATCTGTCGGTGTAGCAGGGAAACAGGAAATAGACCAGCGTGTTGTTATTTCGCGTATAGGACAGTTTGTTCAGAATACGCGTACCGTAATTACCGACCCTGAAGGGCAGAAAGCACTTATTGACTGGTCATTTACGGCAGTTTCACCGAACACTAAAGCTTTCCGTTCACTTGACGATTTTTATCGCAACAATGACCCGTATAAATTGGGACGTGACCGTGAAACCGTGGACGTTCAGGTAATAAAAGTTTTGCCGCAAAGTGACAAAACTTTTCAAGCCGAGTGGGTTGAAATCAAGAAAAAAGACGGTATTGAGTACCGCAGAACTCATTGGAGTGGGCTTTTTGTCATAGACATAAATCCGACAACCGATGTCAAGAATATTGTTAAAAATCCACTTGGCATCTATATCACCGAGTACACAGTATCGCAGGATATTGTGCAGGAACAAAATAAAAGATAACAAAGGCTCCGGACACAGGGGGATAGATTAATGAAAAAAAGAATAAATTTATTTGTATTGAGTTTGGCGCTTGCCTTTGCCGCTTCTGTGTTTCTTCCATCAGCGGTTTTGGCAGTAGATTCGGCTGAGCAAGAATTTTATAAGACGTTTGGCAACTTGAAAGAAAAGGTAAAAATGCGTCCACAAGATAAAAAAGCAAATCAGATCGCAGCAAAAAATGCAGAAGGCAAAAATTCTCCTATGCCTGTAGCCGGACGCAACGGCAGCATACAGTATCATTTCGACGGCTCTGTCCCACGCGTATTCTGTAAACCCTTGCGTGTAACAGACATAGAACTCGAGCCTGGCGAAAACATTGTCAATGCTCCTTTTATAGGTGACAGTGTGAACTGGTCTGTTTTGCCGTCAGCGTCAGGTTCCGGCAATAATCTTACGTATCATATCATCGTCAAACCAAATATGCCTGATATAAACACAAACCTTATCGTTCATACCGACAGACGCACCTATCAGTTCGATCTCGTCAGCGACAAAAAGAACCATACACCGAAAGTTACTTTTTCCTATCCGCAGCAGAACGAAGAATCGTGGGATACCTTTTTTGTTGCGATGGGCGACAACGATCCGCGCAAAAAACTTATTCAACATGAACAGGAAATATATGGCACAGAGCTTCCGGCAGGTCGTCCTGTAACCACAGTTTTGCCAAAACAGGGCAGAAAAACTGTTGCGCCGATCACAGCAGAACCAAAAGCATCCAAACAGCTTAACTTTGGTTACAAAATTGTTCCAAAACAAAAAAATATTGAATGGGCGCCGCTTCGTGTTTACGATGACGGCTTAAAAACCTACATTGACATGCCGAATAATCTTGCGTCTATTGAAGCACCAGTCTTTATGCTTTTGTCGTCGGCTGGCAGCCGTGAGATGGTGAATTACAGGCTTGTTGACAGAACATATGTTGTTGACAGGCTTATAAAGCGCGGAGTGCTTATTTCTGGCACAGGGCGTGATGCACGCGAGGTTGTTGTTGTGAAGCTGGGGAAAATTTCCGACATGAAAAAAGAGACGCAAAAAACAGTTCTCAAGTCCAAAGAAGATGTTATTCGTTACTTAAAGGGTGGTACAAACGCTTTTTCAAGTGAAGAAGACGGCAGTTTTACTTACGCTGATTATATAAGAAGAAAAAAATAGATATTTCAAAAGAGGTGGTATCGTGAAAAATTTTCGCCGGTTAATTTTCAATATTGTATGTATAGGACTCCTGTTTTCCGGTACCGCCTTCGCTTCACCAACAACAGCTGGGATAAACATGAATTTTAATGAGCTACCTCTTTCTCAGTTTTTAAAGGTAATGACAAAAACACTTGGGGAAAATTTTGTTGCAGATAAAAACGTTGCTGACATCAAAGTTTCCGTTATTTCTGATAAGCCTGTCTCAGTTAAAGAAGCAAGAGAAATCATGTTGTCTGTATTTGAAATGAATGGCCTGGGAACAATAGATGAGAGTGGTGTTACAAAAGTTGTTTCTGTTGAAAGCGGAGGGAATACATCGAATGTCTACGATGGCAGCTATTTTGATCATAGAGAAGAGGAGCTACGGAGAAAAGCAGAAGAGGAAGAACAAAAGAAAAGCATTGAAAGGCTTAATACGATAAAAGCATATTTGAGTACGCCTCTAATTCCGTTTGAGGCGGAAAGATATGCAGGGCTTAAAACGGATAAAAAAACAGATGGACAAGTACGGTATTCCGGACAGCCGCAAATATGGACAAATTTTCTGAAACAAAGAGAAGATACATCGGCTGTTTATGCTGTAATTAACTCAGGCACGGTAATAAACGCAATGCTTATAACCGGAGTAAATAGTGACCTTCCTGGAAATATGATAGCGCAGGTTTCCGAAAACGTTTACGACAGTCCAACCGGTAAGCGCCTGCTTATTCCGCAAGGTTCAAGACTATTTGGAGTTTACGACAACAAAGTAGTTTTCGGACAAAACCGTCCGCTGATTAAGTGGACTAAGCTCATTTATCCCGATGGCAGCACACTTGATTTAATGAACATGCCTGGAACTGACAGGCGCGGATATGCCGGTTTTAAGGCAAAAGTGAATAATCACTACTGGCCGATGCTTACCAACGCGGCTATGGTTTCGGTTTTTGCGGCAGTCGCGGACTATTATGACGACAACAAAGTGGTCATAAATCAGCCGACGATAAATCTTGGAAAAAACAGTATGCCGGTTGGCAGCATGATCCTATGGCCGACCGAAGCAGAAACACCTGATGGATGGCTTGCCTGCGACGGAACAGACTTTGACACGGCACTATACACAGATCTGCACGAGGTGCTTCCGACGGGCAAATTGCCGAATATGAATACAGAGCCGGAGAAAAAGTGGGTTATAAAAGCGGCGGATAACACATCGGCAATAACTGCGTTACTTGGCGGAGCAGCCGCGGCTACAACAAATTACGATGAGAACCGGAGCACCGTAGGCAGGGAAATTGGAAAAGCATTGCAGCAAATGGCGACAAAGCTGCTTGACAAATACCTCGAAATGGCGCCGACGCTGATAGTTAAATCCGGATACAGATTTTCAGTGATAGTTAACAAAGAAATTGAACTGCCTGTTAAGGTCAATCCCTATTATTGCAGACAAAATTAGCTGACAGGAGGTTTTTGCAAATGCCTGATGATAACGAAATGGTATATCCAAATGATGATGAAATGCAGGACGAGGTAGAGAGACTCAATTCGGACAGTGACAAGCCAGTACATGAAGTCGCGGAACGTGATTTTTTCGCAGAAGAAGAGGAAGAATACATCCCCGACAATAATTTATCTGATGATGAAAAAAAAGAACTCCTGAAAGCAGATGCAGAAAGAAAACAGAGAGAGGCTGACGCTGAACAGGAGAGACAAAGGCTTGAAGCTGTAAAGCGCAAAGAAGATCGTGAGACAAAAGAACTTGAAAACCTTACCAATGCCGCACCCACAGCCAACGATTTTGGAGGTGTTGATTTTGACTCCGGAGATATTTCTGTTGACGGACACAGAAACAGCGCTGTTGATATAGGTGACATGCTTGGCGGCAACAGCACTACACCAAAACCGACAAGTATAAGAAACAAGATAGCACCCTATACAACACGTAAGACTATGGCTGCAATCCTTATTCTTGCGATGATAGTTTTTTTAGCTTGCGAAGGAACATCGCAATACAACAAAGCGCAAAAAGCAAAACTTGCCGAAACAGGCGGTATACTCGAAAAAAGAAAAAAAGACAAGGAAGAAAAAGGATTACATGGAGCGGACACACCCGATGTTTTAGAGCAGTCACATAAAGAGACAGTGGAGGAACTTTCCGAACGCCAGCAGAAATACACACAAGAGGAAGCCGAAGAAGCACAGCTTCAGGTTATAAGTGGAGATGCTTCCGTAAATTCCGGCGAGGGACAGTATATTTCGCAGCAGGAGGGGCAAGATAGGCAGTCACAGCATCCTCTTAATAATACACAGAACGGAGGACAGGTGCTGACGCCGACAAGCGGCAATACTTCTTATGATCCGAGCAGCGACCCGATTTATCAGCAGAAAATGGCATTGCGTCAACAGTATTTGGAGCTTACAAAACAGTCCTATACGTCAAAACCAGCTGTTGAGGGGGAGTGGCAGAAACTTAACGAAAAACACATTAGCGGTGCCTCGTTGACAAACACGGGAGCACCAGCGTCGAGTGCGCAAAATACTTCAATTCCCGAACTTGACAAACTTGCGAGATCTTATGGTTTTACCAACAAAGAGGATGCGTTGAAAGCTCTTGGCGGAGGTGTAGGAAACATTACACCTGCGCAGAGTTCAGCTTTTGCACAAGGATCCAAAGAGTCGTTTTTCAATTCTTCCAATTCCGGCAAAGGCTACTTGGGCAATACAAGGACATCGAAAATATCGCCTTACAGCTTGCCGGCGGGAACAATGATACCTTGTACGCTTATTACCGGCATTAACAGCGATTTACCCGGAAACATTATGGCATCAGTAACAGAGAATGTATATGACTGGCAGAGTGCGCACGTCTGTCTTATTCCACAGGGGACAAGAGTTTTCGGAACCTATAACAATTCAATTTCTTTTGGACAGCGCAGACTCCAGGTTACATGGCAGCGGCTTGTTTACCCTGACGGTTCGACGATTTCACTTGAAGGAATGTCGGGGGTTGACAGACGAGGTTATTCTGGTTTAAAAGACAAAACTTACAACCATTACGACAAAATGTTTGTTGCAGCAGTATTTACAACCGCTTTTGCTATTTTGCCGGCTTTGGTTGAGAACCGGAGAAACGACAATAGCGTATATTACGGAAACTCAGCGAGGGATACCGCCGCATCACAGGCGGCAAATCACATAGGACAAATGGGCAATAAATTTTTTGACCGGTCGCTTAACGTTCAGCCGACTATCCTTGTGCGTCCCGGAACCCGCTTTAACATTCAAGTCAACGCCGATATTCCGTTTTATCAGAAATGGAGCTCTGTAAGGTAGGAAGGAAGATAAAAAATGTCATTCAGCACAAGACATTCCTGGATAGCGGGAGAAAACGAGGGCAGTTTCATAACACGCCGCAAAGTGGCGCTGATGGTTATGTATTGGGTGGTAGTGCTGTTTTCGTCCAATTTTGTGTTGAATATAGTCTTGCAGAAATTTTACAAGATATATATAACAAACGGTATTTTTAGTAAGTTTGTTACTCTGAAAGGGATAAAACTCTGTATCAAGGGGTATCTCCGCTTTGGGTTAAGCGGTGCGATTTATAACGTTTTGTATGCACTGTCTGCTGTGTGGTTTGTTGCCGCTTGTATTTTTGCATATGTTTTTTATCGCAGGGACAGAGGAGACAGTATTGATTACACGCACGGTTCGGCGCATTGGGCGACAGAAGAGGAAATCAGACGTGCCGGACTTATAAGCAAAGCAGAAGGTGGCATAATCTGTGGCGGCTGGATAAATCCAAAAGGAGAGAGTTTTTTCCTTACCCATTCAGGTCCGGAACACGTTTTAGTTGTTGCTCCGACTCGCGCCGGTAAAGGTGTCAGCAATATAAGACCTACGCTTCTTACCTGGAAAGAGTCAGCGCTGATTTTAGATATTAAAGGCGAAAACTGGGACACTACCGCAGGTTATCGCAGCAGGGAACTTGGACAATACTGTCTGCGCTTTGAGCCGACAGATCCAGGTGATATTGAAACTATCAAAAAAGATATTGATATTCATATTCGCCATGACATGAAAGCTAAAGGCGAGCCGATAGATGATGCTGTCGTTGAAAAAATGGTCAACGAGTTCTACACTGCACACGAAAAACATCTTGGTCCCGCCAGGTTTAATCCGCTGCTTGAGGTTCATCTTGGAACGGTATATGAAACAGCGGAAATTCAGCAGATTGCAACAATGCTTGTTGATCCTGATGGAAAAGGTCTTGAAGATTATTGGGCGCAGGCAGGTTTTGAACTTATGACCGGCGCTATTACCTATGAGTGCTACATCGCAAGAAACAGCGGAAGAGAACCTACACTTGCCGGCGTAAGAAAACAGATAACGTCCGGAGACATTCAGGTTACGCTTGAAGATTGGGAAGCAGCAGAACTTCTTACGGACGCAGAAGCGGAATATTACGCAAAAATTATGCCCGAAAGAGAACCTGGCGATCATACACACCCTCTTGTGTCAACAGTCGCAAAGTCAATGAGTCAGAAGCAGGAGAAAGAGTTATCAGGTGTTTTCTCAACTGCCAATGCGAATTTGTCATTGTTTATTGATCCAGTTGTGGCAAAAAACACTAGTGACGCAACATTTACGGTTTCAAGTATCGTCAACAGCGATCGTCCTGTTTCTGTTTATCTTGTTGTTCCGCCTTCTGATTTGGCGCGTCTGCGTCCGCTTATCAGACTTTTTATTGTTCAGGTTGTAAATGGACTGACGCAGAAAATGAAGAAAGACGATGACGGAGTGGCAAGAGCTGGTTATCTGCACAAGCTTCTGCTTATGCTTGACGAGTTTCCGCAGCTGCGAAAGCTTGATCAGTTGCAAATGGCTATGGCGCAGATGACGGGTTACGGCTTGAAGGCTTACATAATCACACAAAGCTATACGCAGTTGACCGACGTTTACGGCAAAGACGAAACTATCAGCTCAAACTGCCAGGTTCATATAGCTTTTGCGCCGAACGATGAAGGTTCTGCACAGAAATTAAGCGAATTGTGCGGTAAAACAACGGAAATAGTCGGCAATATCAGCGAAAGCGGCGAAAAATTTGCGCACGGGATTTTTGGGAAAAAGAACCAAACTACATCGTACAGTGCCCATGAGCGCCCACTGCTTTATCCGGACGAGGCGAGGCGCCTACCTACCGCAGTAAAAGACGAAAACGGTCTCATACAGAAGCCAGGCAAAATTCTCGTAATAGCTGCGGGTTGCGCACCGATAATGGGTACTCAGAGCCTCGTGTTCAAAAACAAAGAATGGACAAGGCGCGGAAATCTCGATGTGCCGAATATAAACGTAAATATTAAACAGAGACTTAATACTATTCGCATTTTAATAGACAGGTGGCAGAGAGAAACAGCCAACAGAGGCGATAAATTTGAAACCTGTCTGAAAAAGATACATAAACTTGATGTTAAAGATGAGCGCTGGGGAATTTTAAAAACACTTGACGATGCCGTAATAAAAAAATGGTTCAACCCCGTGCTTGTTAGAAATCCTGACGCTGAAACGGAAGTCTTGCAACTTGCAAGAAACGAAGCAATTAAGGCAGAAAAGAAAGCACTTACTGGAAAGAATAAAAAATTTGACGAGTTATTAACGGAAATAAAGAAAGAGGAACCCATTAGCAAAGCAGATGTCAACGACACAGAAAAACAGAGTGGAGATCCGGATAGCGATGATTAACAATACAGTTGCAGCAAATTTTAAAGCTTGTGTACAGTCAAAGGTCATACGGTTTGCCTTGTTTGTGTTTGTCGTATTTTTTGCAGCCGCATTTATTGCCAGCCGCGTTTTTGGGCTGTATGTCAACACAACAGATTCCGTAAAACGGGGTATTTATATGCTTGATGAAGGTAATGCCACACAGAAAGCACTAGGAGATATTGTAGTTATTCAAAAGAACAAGTTGCCTTACCTGGAAGAACATCGTACCAATAAAGCGCCTTTTTTGCTCAAACAAGTGCTTGGAGTGCCAGGAGACGTAATAGATTACAGGGATAACTGTATTTTCATAAACGGAAAAGCAAAAAAAGGAATGGAGATAATTAAAATAGACAAACTTAAACATAAAATCTTCTGTGTTTTGAAATTTCCAGTACAAGTACCAAAAGAAAATTATTTTGTAGGCAGCAGTGTAAGAACCGGCTACGACTCAAGATATTGGGGATTTTGTCCCAACAACGCGATAAAAGGAAAGGTGAAACTCATCTATGAATTTTAAGAATATAACAAAAGAGCAGCTGCTCGCAAAAATTATAACAACCCTCAAAAACATAAGCCTTGCTTTTGTGTGGTTTATGGGTGGCTTTATCCTCTCTGCCGCTGTATTTGGTGACGGGCATGCATGGCATTTTGTCCTTTGTGGCGTAATGCCGCTTCTTTGGTTCAAGGCACCGACACGGATCAGAGCGTGGCTTTTTGCGCTCGGATA
>JAZUIB010000062.1:0-7078 GCA_045642025.1 Synergistaceae bacterium | reverse complement strand
ACCCGGTCCCATGCCGAACCCGGCAGTTAAGCTCCCCATCGCCGATGGTACTGCAGAGGGTATCTGTGGGAGAGTAGGTCGCCGCCGATTCTAATTAAATTTGAGAGTCTTGAATTCTTATTCTTGACTCTCATTTTTTTTCGTGCTTTTCTTAGGTTTAGTGGATATGTGAATGTATATCAAATTCACTGTTGGTACAAATTCACCGTTTAGACGCTGATTTCGTTTTTACGCTTGCAGATGTTGTGATATTATGCTATTGTTATATCACGCTAAAGTGATGTGTATGTTTTAGTGTACTGAATTACATTACAGGGGGCAGTTAAATGAAGAAAGTAATGGCAGTAATTCTCGTCATCGCCGCGGTTGCCTGCGGCTGGTATTTTATCTCCGGCTCAAAAGCAGACAATGCAGCACAAGAAGCTCCGATAATCATCAAAATCGGCTCAATCGATTCTGACGCTCATCCTACTATCCAGGCCATGAATAAACAGTTCAAAGGACCGGTAGAAAAACTCTCGAACGGCAGAATTAAAGTTGAAATCTATCCGAACGCGCAACTGGGCGGCGACCGTGAAATGAGCGAAGCTGTTCAGAAAGGTATCCTTCAGATGGCAATTCCTGCGACGTCACCACTTGCAGGATTTGACAAACGTGTTCAGATTCTTGACATTCCGTACCTTTTCTCCAGCCGCGAAACTGCGTTTGAAGGCATCGACGGCGAGCTTGGCAAAACAATCAACGGCTATCTCGAATCAAAAGGCTTTGCTGTTCTCGGCTATCTAGAAAACGGAATGCGGCACGTCACAAACAGCAAGCGCCCGATTTATACGCCGGAAGATATGAAAGGCATCAAAATTCGTACAATGGAAAACCCGATGCACATGGCATATTTCAAAGAGGTTGGCGCAAACCCGACACCGATGAGCTGGGGCGAACTTTACACAGCGCTGCAGCAGAAAACTGTTGATGCACAGGAAAACCCGTATGCGCTTATAGTGGACGGAAAGTTCTACGAAGTGCAGAAATATGCTTCCGAAACAGGACATGTATTCTCATTTGAACTTATAATCGCCAACAAAAAATTTATGGATGAACTGCCAA
Organism: Synergistaceae bacterium; assembly: GCA_045642025.1. Classification (GTDB taxonomy): domain Bacteria; phylum Synergistota; class Synergistia; order Synergistales; family Synergistaceae; genus Equadaptatus. The sequence continues at coordinate 5,974 of JAZUIB010000062.1, read as the reverse complement.
AAGATCTTAAAGAAATAGTTGAAAAATGTGCTGCGGACGCCTGCCTTTCACAAAGAAAAGTTATGGCTGAGCAAGAAGCGGCTTTCAAAGAACAGTGCATAAAAGCCGGTATGAAATGCAACAGCCTTACGCCGGAACAGAAAAAAGCATTTATCGCAGCTTCAGAGCCTGTTTACAAGCAGTTTGAAGGCGAACTTGGCAAAGAAATTATGGAAATCGCGAGAAAAGCACAGAAGTAATCTGTTTATTTAACGGTGCGTTCTGTTGCAAGGGCGCACCGTTTTGATTTTGTTTTAGAGGTGTACAAATGACGCTGAAAAAGTTTTTGGATAATTTTGAAGAATATTTCTGCGTATGGACGCTTGTACTGATGACGTCAGTCGTCTTTTTGCAGGTTATTATGCGCTATGTTTTTCACAACTCGCTTTCTTGGAGTGATGAACTGGCGCGCTATATTTTCCTTTGGCTTTCATGGATCGGTGCAAGCTATGCCGTGAAAACGAGAGACCATTTCAGAGTTGAGATGTTTGCCGACATGATTAAAGGCAAAGACCGTATATTGTTTGAATACCTTATTCTTGCGATTTGGTTTATTTTCAGCATTATGCTTGTTTGGTACGGTACAAAACTACTTGTTTTTCTGCACGGCACAGGACAGGTATCGGCGGCAATGGAAATTCCGATGACCTGGGCATACGCTGCCGTACCCGCCGGCTGTATACTTATGTGTGTCAGACTTGTGATAGAAATTCACAAACTGCGCGCCGGCATATATAATCCTGAAACAAAAAAAGAAGAGAAAGCATAATGGAAGGCATTATTCTCTTTTCGATACTTATATTCACAATAATGTTGAGTATTCCTATCGGAATAACGCTTGGACTTTCTACGGCAATTTCGATGGCGCTGACATCCTCAATTCCGATGGAAATGCTTGCGCAGAAAGCTGTGACAGGGCTTGATTCATTCCCGTTGCTTGCGATACCGTTCTTTATCCTTGCCGGTGCTCTGATGTGCAACGGTGGCATTTCGCGCCGACTCGTGAACTTTGCCGACGCGCTTGTAGGATTTATCACAGGCGGGCTAGCGATGGTTACAGTTTTGGCATGTATGTTCTTCGCGGCAATTTCAGGAAGCGGTCCTGCGACAGTTTCTGCGATAGGCTCTTTTATGATACCCTCAATGGTGGAACGCAAATATGACTCCGCCTTTGCCGCGGCAATTTCGGCGGCAGCCGGTACCATAGGAGTCATTATTCCGCCGAGCATTCCGTTTGTTATATACAGCATTGTCGCCCAGTGCTCAATAGGAGATATGTTTATCGCCGGCATAATACCGGGAATTATCATAGGACTTGCGCTTATGATTGTCTGCTACTGCACTGCTAAGAAAAAACATTATTCCTACGTTTCAGAACCGCCTACGCTGAAACATGTTTGGCAGACGTTCAAAGAAGCGATTTGGGCGCTATTTGTCCCTGTAATCATTCTTGGCGGAATATACGGCGGCATATTCACGCCTACAGAAGCGGCGGTTGTCGCGGTAGTTTATTCTATGTTTGTCGGAAAGTTTGTTTACAAAGAGCTTGACGCGAAAACGCTGTACGAATGTTTCCGTCAGGCGGCTCTCATAAACGGCGCGACAGAATTTATGATAGGGCTATCCATGGCATTTGGCTCATACCTTGCAATGGAGCAGATACCGGCGCATATCGCCGCGTGGATGCAGACAATGACCGGCAGTCCGATACTTCTGTTGCTTGCGATAAACATTTTTCTACTGATAATCGGTTGCTTTGTTGATAATATCGCGGCGGTTATTATCCTTACGCCGATACTGCTGCCTGTTGTAAAAACAATAGGTATTGACCCGATACATTTCGGACTGATTATCACAGTCAACCTCGCCTGCGGCTTTATTTCGCCGCCATACGGCATTAACCTTTTTGTCGCGACGGCAATTTCCGGTGTCAGCATAGAAAAAATATCCAAGGCAATACTGCCCTCATTTGTTGCAATGGTTATCTGCCTTATTCTATTCACCTATTATCCACCGCTGACCATGGGACTTCTGCATTTGATGAGAAAATAAAAACAAAACTGCAAATATAGAGTATAATTTTACTGCAGACATTGACTGATACATATTCAGACAGGAGTGCAGAAAATGAAAAAACAGATAATTGTTACAATAAGCCGTGAAAGCGGCAGCGGTGGTCTAGAAGTCGGACAGAAACTTGCGGCACTGCTCGGTGTTAAGTGTTACGACAAAGAAATTTTGACGGAAGCTGCCAAAAGAAGCGGTTTTGCCGAAGAAATCTTCAAAGACCACGACGAAAGCGCAAAGAAAAACTTCATTTTTTCCTGGACAATGTGCCTCGGAAATTCTGGCTACAGCATGCCGTTGTCAACGCAGCTTTACATCGCGCAATTTAAGGCAATCAGAGAGATGGCGGAAAAAGGAACATGTGTTTTTGTCGGCCGCTGTTCAGATTACGTTCTGAAAGACACAGATTGCAATCTGATAAACGTATTTGTTCACGCATCGCCGGAAATCAGAGCGCAGCGTGTTTCGCAAAGAACAGGCATGAGCCTTGAAGAAGCTGCCGAATACAACCGCAAAACAGACAAAGACCGCGCAAGCTACTACAATTACTATACCGACCACAAGTGGGGGAGAATAGAGAACTATGATATGGTAATTGACACCGGAAAAATTGCGACAGACGATACCGTAAAACTGCTTGCCGAGTATATCAGACTCAGAAAAACCGAAAAATAACTCAAACAACAAAAGACCTTCGTGCGGAGGTCTTTTGTTGTTAAAATAACGTCGATCAATTCTGCGCTAAAACGTTGGTTCCCGTAGAATGACAGGCGGACAAAATGCCAATTTCCTATTAAATATCTTCTGTGGGAAAAATTTTGCAGGGATTCAAAATTCCGTTTGGGTCAAGCAATTTTTTAATCGAGAGAGTGAGATTATATTCATTGCTGTCGCAAAGTTCTTTATAGTAACGTGTGCGGGTGAGGCCTACTCCGTGTTCGCCGCTGAGAACACCGCCGTACTGCTTTGCGAGTCTGAAAATATCGCCGACAATCTTTTCAGCCAGATCTTCCCATTCCTTGTCCGAGAGCCCAACTTTGCGTGAAATTGTAGGGTGTAAATTACCATCGCCGGCATGACCGAAATTAACGATTTTCACGCCATATCTGCTGCCGATTTCGTAAATGCCTTTACAGAAAGCAGCGATTTCTGAAACAGGAACAACTGTGTCTTCGTCGATATGTGCAGGGTCTGTGACGCGAAGAGCTTCGTCAATATGTTCGCGTATTGACCAGAGCCTGCTTCTTTCCTTATCATTCTGTGCGACAAAAATATTCACCGCGCCGCCCGATTTACACACTTTGCCGGCATTTTCGGCAACAGCCAACGTAAGCGCTTCATCAGTTCCGTCAAATTCTATCAGCAAAGTTGCGCCTACACCATCAAGTGGCATATCCACCTTCAAAAAATTGCATGATGCTTCAAAACAATAACGGTCAATAAATTCAGTTGCCGAAGGCACGACGCCGACCTCTGTGATAACGCGTGGAACCGCGGAAATCGCTTCGTCCGTTGATTTGAAAAGCGCCAGCAGAGCCTTACGATATTTCGGTACAGGCTGCAGCTTGACCGTGATTTTTGTAACAAATCCCAAGGTGCCCTCAGAGCCGATAAAAAGTTCCTTGAGATTATAGCCGGTGACGTTTTTCATAAGCTTGCCGCCGAGCTGCAGAATTTCACCCGTTGCGGTAACAACCTCAAGCGCCATGACGTGGCGCATTGTGACGCCGTATTTCAAAGCCATACCGCCGCCTGCGTTTTCTGCAATGTTGCCGCCGATATGGCACTGATTGACACTCATCGGATATCCACAATACCAAAGACCGTATTTATTTGCTTCGGTGTTAATGTCAGCAGTTACAACTCCAGGCTGAACAACGGCAAGCAGATTGTGCCTGTCAATTTCGATAATTTTGTTCATTCGTTCATCGCAGACGATAATGCCGCCCTTTACAGGAATACAGCCGCCGGACAAGCCTGTTCCGCCGCCGCGCGGAGTAACAGGAATAAGATACTGATTGGCAAGCTTGAAAATGCGCGAAACATCTTCCGCGCATAAAGGCGCGACGACAACTTCAGGTCTGCAATAACATTCCTCAGAGAATACAGAAGTCTCGTCATGCGAACAGTGGTCAATCCTTTCCCCCTCTGTCCATACATTTTCAGAGCCGCAAATTTCCCTCAGTTTGTCTATAATTTCAGGCGTAACTTTCCCGTAACTTCTCACTACTCATCAACTCTTTCTGTTTTATCACCGCGATTGTATTTTACAACACTAAACAGAGAAAGGCAATTGTGAGGAACATGGAAGATGGGAGATATAAAAACGGGAGTATAGAAGACGGGGGCTATATAAACAAAGCCGCGGGCTGTTAGTAAAACCAGTGGCAAGACAAAGATTTTTCAACATTCAAAGCAGACAAAACGGGGGACTTGTTTGTTTGAGTTACTTAACCTCGATCAGCTCATAATCAGCATTTCCCATACCTAATTCCTGCATATAGGAGAGCTGACGCATACCTTTACGGGATTCGATACGTTCCCTTAAATCACCGCTCTGTTTTTGCGGCAGAGAAAGAACCATATCCACGGAAGCTTTGTCTAAAGCAAGAATATCCTTTGAAGCAAGAATTCCTAAATCAGGAATTTTAGGCACTGCGGCGCCGACTCCGGTGCAGTCACAATCTACTGACATACAGCGCAGTACATTGATATAAGTAATATGAGGTGCAAAATAGTCAATAACACCTTTGGCGGATTCTACCATACGTTCCATAAAGCGTTCTCCGCCCTCCCAATCAGTTCCGCCGCCGTGATGCACCTGTGCTTTGCCGATCTTGCCGTCGGCACAGCCGATACCTATATTTTTTAACGAACCGCCGAACCCGCCCATAGTATGCCCTTTAAAATGAGTCAGTACTACAAGAGAGTCATAATTTAACATGTGGCTGCCTACGGATATTTCTTTAAGATGCCTGCCGCCTATAATTGGCAACATTTTTGTTCCGTCTTCGTCCATGATATCAACCTTGCTGAAAGTCCAGCCGTTTATCTTAAGGGCTTCTCTGTGACCTTTTGTATCACGACGCGGGCTGTCATATAAAACATTAGTTTCCACAAGAGTGCTCTGAGGAATACTTTCCTGTAATTCTCTGACCCATTCCCGCGGCAGGATATACGGTCCGTTTGGTTCGCCGCTGTGCAGCTTAACAGCGACCTTGCCCGTAATATCCTGATTGACCTTAGCATAAAGTTTCTTCAGTCCGTTGGCGCTTAAATCCTTAGTAAAATAGACAACAGCCTTTCTCCCTGCATTAGCGGCAGGGGTATTATTTTTTGCTGCGTGCTTGACTGCGAAAGCCGCTCCCGGACAGGCAGAAAGCAATAAAACCGACAGAAATAAACTTATTATTTTACGGACAGTATTCACTGCAGACGGGCTCCCTTAGCGCATGCTGATATAAAACTGACTGATAAATGAAAAAAACAACAACCAGTACAACATAGACAAAAAACATTTCGGATTATTTTGTTGACATCTCAAAAAAACTTATGCAACTCGTACAAACTTCCAAACTTCGGAAATTTTGTCATTTGCCCGCGCTGAATAACATTACAGACTGTCAACCGCGTTTTTGATTTTTTCCATACCTTCGCTGATATAGTGGTAATCTCTGCAATACGCAAGGCGTACGTGCCCCGGACAGCCGAAAACCTCTCCAGGAACAGTTGAAACCCCCGCGGTTTCAAGCAGCCATGAACAGAATTTGAAGCCATCCATATTGAGCTTTTTAATACTTGGGAAAGCATAAAATGCGCCGCGCGGAACAACATAGTCAAAAGCGTCGATTTTTGAGAACCAGTCCAT
>JAZUIB010000061.1:0-12149 GCA_045642025.1 Synergistaceae bacterium | reverse complement strand
AGCTAAATCTTGGAAAAGAGAAAAAACGCTGTGCGGTTTCTCACCCCTCCTATATATAATGTTCAGACGATACGGTAAATGGAACACCCCAAATTAGAGAGGGTAAGACGAAAAAAAGACAACAGCGGATAAAGTCAGCTGTATACTGCATTTATGCCGCATTGTGAAAAATTCACAAAGTCAAAAATTGCAAATGAAATGAAAAATAAATGAAAAACAAATGCAAAAATCGGGGGGTGTTTCCAAATACGGAGTGCTTTGAATAAAAGTGTCGCATGACAGGCGACCATATGTTGCTGTTTCTGTTTAATATAGTGCTTGTAATATTTGTGGAAAATGGAGTACACTTTTAGCAGTCTGGGGTAACAGGGGTGATTGTATATGCCATTAAAGTTCAGCGGCAGTCTTGAGAAGACTGAGTTTTCTGATGTTATTATTCTTAAGGCTGCAAGTCTGCCTGAGGATGTATGCGAGCAGGAGGATAATTCCGTTGCTGCCGGTATCAGAAAGAAACTTGCCGGTACGAGAAGGAAACTTGGAAAGTTAAAGCCTGGGAGTATTTTTGTTATGCCGCTTGGCGGCGGCGAGAAGTACCGCGCCGTGCTGTCGCTGGTAACAGAGGGGTTGTCGGAGGCAGAACTGCTTGACGGGTATAGGCGCCTTTTAATTCATGCCGAGCAGCTTGAGTGCGAAAGTGCCGTGCTGTCTTATTTGGGCGGTAATTTCGCCGATGTTGCGGCGGTTGTCAGTCAATTCCTTGAAACTTCTGATATTGACGTTGTTTTTGAATATCCGTTTACTGACCAAATAGAGCTGTCTGCTGAGGAACTTTCCAAAATTGTTGAGGAAAGCGGTGTTCTGGAGAAGTTTAAACAGATTCCTCTGCCTGAGGGGGCAGTGCCGTCTGTCAGATACAGTATCAGCGATGTTTTGTTTAGGGGACCGACTAAAGCCGAAATTCTTGAGCGGCTTTATAAGGAAATCGGCGAACGGTTTGATGAGCTTTGCAAGAATCCGGAGGAAACATTCTCGGAGATGCTGCTCCGTCTTATTGATGAAAGCGGCAGAACTGATGCTGATGTTTATCATGCTGCTAATCTTGACCGCAGGCATTTTTCTAAAATTCGCAGCAACAGGGATTATGCTCCGACGAAAAGAACTGCTCTGGCGCTTGCGCTTGCTCTAAAACTTGATCTTGACGCGACGAAAGTGCTTCTTTACAGCGCCGGTTTTGCTATGAATGCGTCTTATTTTGACGAGATAATCAGGTTGTGTATTGAGCATAAGTTTTATGACATTAATGAAATAAATATCCTTCTGTTTAAGTATGACGAGGATTTGTTGTAGGGGGATTGAAAATGTATACTGTTATTGCTGCGTTTTTGCTTATGGCCCTGATGGCGGGGATTGTGCATGACGAAATATTGGTGTTTGTGATATGTGTTGTGCTTGCCGTGCTTCCGGCGGGTGTTTATTTTTATCTGTCAGAGTCATGGGGGTTTTGGCTTGCGCTGTTGATGTGTGCGCTTGTTTTAGGTTTGTTTGCTTTTGTGATTATATCTTCTGAAATTGACGATGGTAAAATAGAATTTGTGCAGACGCCGCTCCTGCGTCACAGGTTTAAGAAACTACTGTATTACAGAGACTGTGAAGAAGATAAAACTCAAGAGTTCCGCGAGCTGTTTCCAAAGGTTGACAAGATGAGTTATCTGTTTTCCGAGCACGGATATTATAATGAAGCGCTGGAGTTTTTGTTGCTGAAAGCAAGATATGGTAATTTTGTTGACGAAGACTACAGAAAACTTCTTGATATTATGGATTTTGCAAAAATATCACAGAAGGTGTATGAGGATAACAGGGAAAGAATTGAGAGCATAGAAAATAAGGGCTACAATATGTCGTTTGAATATGGGAGAAAGACCAGTCTTGCTCATTCCAGAAGCGGTGTTCTTGACAGTGAAAGGTTTAAGGCAAGAGTTCTGTCGTAAAATGTCGCCTGCCAGGTGACCACAAAAATATTGAATAATGTAAGAATAGAACCGTTGAGGTTCTATTCTTTTTTTGTGAGGGTGATGTGATGAGGAAGTTATTTTTTGCGGCTGCAATGATTGTGTGTCTGTCAGCGTTGTGCAGTGCGGCGCAGGCAGCACCTCTGTTCAGCACGCATGAAATTCTCAAAGGACAGGAAATGCGCAGACTCCCTGCGCCCTGTAAATAAATTTCCGGAGGTAGGAATATGAAAAAACAGTTTGTAACAGCACTTCTTGTATTGGCGCTTCTTTCTTTGTCGGCTATGCCTGTACTGGCTCATTCGGGTGGACTTGACAGAAACGGCGGTCACTGGGATCACTCAACGGGCACGTATCATTATCACAGACCGTAAGTGTAAACCGGATTTTTTTGCAAAGGGCACCTCAGTTTCGCTCTGAGGTGTCTTTTTATTCTGAGCAGTGTTTGTATGGCTTGTAATTTGAAAAAAATAAAAAAATCGGTAAAAATACGCGGTGAAAAAGCAGCAGAAATACAAAAAAACTGGGCAAAAATCAAAAAATTGAAAAAAATCCCTAAAACAGTTGACAAATGTCAAGGAGGGGGGTGATAATTGCCATTTAGAAGCGGTCTGCAAAAAGGTCCAGCCTTTTTGTTCAGCGACGGTAAATTTTTCGGACAAACGCGGACTTTGTGGTGGAACATAACTCAAAGGAGGACGTAATATGAAAACAGCAGCAAGATCAAAGTTTTTAGCAATCCTTGCGGTAATCACCCTGTTCTCCGCGGTGATTTTCGTTGGAGGGTGTTTGGGGGAAAGCGACAGCAAAAAAGCTGAAATTCCTACAATTTACCGCACACAGGAAGAATGGCAGCAAAGGTGGAAAGTACCTGAATATCACCCGAATGAAGAAATTACCGACGGCAAGTATGACAAAAACTTAGCCGCAAAATGCACCAACGGCACTTTCGTAGGGCAGTATTTGCAGGACAACAAAGTCAAAGCGTGGAGAGGAATCCCGTTTGCGAAAATCCCTGCCCGTTTTGAGCGTTCCGTTATGCCAGACAAATCTGACAAAGTGTATCAGGCGCTGTATTTCGGGAAATCCTCGCTTCAAAAAGGCGATGAATCCGAACTTGCCGGATATTACAAGCAGGGGGAATTTGACTGCCTGACGCTGACCCTTTATACGGGTAACAATAATATTAAAAACAAACCTGTATTTGTCTATGTACACGGGGGAGCTTACGCGTGCGGAGGAACCAGCGATCCGTGTTACGACCTCACCAATCTTGCGTACTACTATCCTGACTGTGTTTTTATCGACGTTACATACCGTTTGGGCGTTCTCGGACACATAAATTTAGCCGCAAAGGATAAAAACGGGAAATATCTGCTGTCCGACTACGAAAAAAATGCGGATAAATACAACACCGCGAACAACCTGTCAATCCTTGACCTTATTCAGTCTCTCCGCTGGGTGAAGGAAAATGTTGCGGCATTCGGCGGAAATGCTGACAACGTTACTATCGGCGGAGAATCTGCCGGAGGCGGATTTGTATCAAACATTCTGATGATGGCGTCCGACCCTGACAACAAATTCATTGACAAGGACGAAAAGCTGTTCAGCAAAGTATTTTCAATGAGCGGCGGCATTAACCAGTACAATTCGCCGGACGATGCCGCAAAACTGACCGAAGCCCTGATTAAATTCTGCAAGGAAAAAGGCAAGGACGGAAGTACCGTTGCGTGTCTTAAGTCCCTGACCTTCGAGGAATTGGGGAAATTTTGGGAAAGCAACGACATACTCGGAGTTTTTAACGTTTTGGACGGCATAGTTCTGCCCAAAGACCCGTATAAGATATACAACAAGTACGTCGGCAAAGACTATATTGTTTTGCAGGGCGCTACGACCAACGAATACGATTATTTCCGCGCGGTGTTTAAAGACTTGTATAAAGAATTTGACATCACGCATGAAGACTGTGCCAAGGCTGTTCTTAAGTATCTGACGGAACCTACGGAAGTAATGCCTGATTTGGTGGTAACAGACGAATTTAAGAAACTTTTGGGCGAATATTTTGAAGCGCTCAAAAAAGAAGACATAACCTCCGAAGTCGAACAGTTAAACACGCTGATGAACGACCATTATCTGCAAATCGTGAACTACTACATGGCGCAGAAACAGGCGGAAAACGGCGGAACGACCTACTGCTACGCCTTTGACGAGCCGTACAATCCGCCCTACGAGTCATGCAAAGCCGGGCACGGCATAGACTGCTGCTATCTGTTCGGCAATTTTACCGGCGGCAAGGCTCTCGGCACGAACGCGCAGGTGGATTTTTCAAGAAAATATCAGAATATGCTCGTAAATTTCATGAAAAAGGGCAATCCCTCAACCGATGACGTTGACTGGAAGCCTTTCAACAAAGAAACAGGATACATTACTCTCCTCAACAAAGAACAGATTGAATGTATTAAAGGCTACAATGCCGACAGAATTCAGACCGCGATAAAGATGTGCGATGAAAACGAGGCGATGAAATATACGCTTCCGTGGAGTTATATGTTTCCTATGGCTTATGACATTGCACACCACAAAAAGTAATATTATTTCAAGGAGGTTTTGCTATGTTCAAATCAGTCACAAAATCAAAGTTTTTAGCGTTCTTCGCGGTTATTGCGCTGTTTTCGGCAGTGATATTTGCCGGAGGCTGCGACGGTTCCTCGTCCTCGTCCCCGTCAAAAACAATTTCGGCAGGAGTTTTGAGCGGCGAAATGGACGAGATTTTTGAAAAGGAACTGAAAGAAGAAGGCGTCGTGTTTGAAACGCTGAGCCTTGACTCATCGCCGACAAAGCTTATTGTCGTAGGTGAAGGAGCCGCCATTGACGAAACGCAGCTTGAATACCTCGGAAACGCTCTGGCTTCCGGCTCTGTCGTTGCTTTTGAAGAAGCTTCAAAGGAACAGCTTGCGCAGTTCGGCGAAATGCTCGGCACGCCGCTTGACGTTTACGGCGCGGACGATGGCATATATTTCACCGCTGTTTCAACGCACGGCGGACACACGCACATTTACCTTATCGGCAAGGATTACGAAACAAAATTTGATACAGAACAAACGTACAACGAAATTGACGACACGAAAGACCCTGAAGACGACGAACCGCCGCACGCTTTAACTGAAGAACATAAACACGAACTTTCCGCCGAAGAGAAAAAACAGCTGGTGCTGGATTATCATGCCGGAGAGCTTGTTGATTGGATAAATGAAGGAATAGAAGAGGCGACCGATTTTGCCGACAAGGGCGGAGCAGAAGCCGTCAAAGCCGTTACAGGAAAGAGTTCTGACGATGAGGCTGAATTGAAGAAATATTTTAACGCCACAACTGTCTATCAAAAGTTGTTTAACAGAAACGGCAATATGTCGGATAACATCAATTCAAACGCATTTAATACCGTCCAGGTTCTGTGGGCGCCTGTAGAGCATCATGTGGCGATTTACGCAATCCACAGCTTTGAACAGGACAAGGATTATTATTACGTCAAATATACCTCTAGAACCGACCCGTCAACTGCCAAGATACGCAGTTATACGAGCCTTTCTCCTTGTAGGAATATGCGCAAGAAATTTGACGGATGGCTTACAGGCTGGTGGGACTGGCCCATTGATGGAACAGAAAAACTTTTCTACGGAAACAATCCGAAGGACATAAATTTCTTTTGGTATTTCGGAAGTTACGTCTATCACGGCTATCCGGAACAGAATTACTACAATTTGAGTCTGCCGAAAGACGACATCGGCATTTACCGCGCGTGGAACAAATATGCCTCTACATGGTGGACAAACTACATAAAGGAATTTTCTACAACCGCCGTACCGACAAACGAACTTGTCAATGCAGGGCTTATAATGCACAAACATAAGCCTGACGAAAGCACGAAAGAGAAAAGAGAGATTACGGAAACCTCATCGTGGAGCATAAGCGGCAACGTTGGCGTTCAGCCGAAATGGGAGAAAGTGCAGAAGTCACCAGCCGATACGACGGGCGTTATCGGAATATCGGGCGGCTTCAGCAAAACCCATCAGGAAAAGAGAGATGTGCTTGACTGTTACCTTACTGCAAGTATGCAGACAGTCGGAGATACGTACGTTGCACCGTCAATCCGTTACGAATTCTACGATTTTACCGACCCTGATCGCAAACTGACCCGTTCGCGCTGCTGGCGTGACGGAAAACTGACGGACGCAAGCGCGGTTTCCAGATCTGCCTTTAAGTCTGTTTCAGACTGGCAGTGGAGTTTTGACAGCAAAAAACTGCGCGCTCTTACGCCGGAACAGAGAAGCTTTACCGTACGCAGCGCCTACACTACGGCAGGCACGCGCTGCAGCGCGGGAGGCTCCGGAAATCATGTAGGATTCACATGGACGTCTGACGTAAAGGCTATGCTGCCGATTCCTCCGAGGCTTGTCGCGCAAAATCCGAAAGCTGACGGTCTCAAGGGTTCTAATACGCAGGATTACACGACAATCTCAACCGACAGCAAGGAAAAGACGGACGGAGTCGCGGTGCAGATATTCTCAAACGAGGACTGGACCGTAACGAGCAATCAGCCGTGGTGCAGACCGCAGGTGAAAGGTCCTCAGCCGAAGGATCTCAAGCTCCTGAACCTGACGGTTGACGCAAATGACAGCACGACACAGCGTACCGCCAAAGTAACTGTCCGGGCAGGAACAAATTACTCCACTGTCGAGGTCGTTCAGTCCGCGGGCAAGGCAAGATAACGCTGTCACATTACGGTGAAAAGTTTTTCTCGGAATACGGCGGCTTTTCTCTCCCCGTCGTTCCATGCTTGACACGGAACATGGCGGCTTCGCGGGCGAAGCCCGTCATTGAAAAGAAAAACCGACGACACGGGATACCGCATGGAAGCATTGCGATATGACAAAAGCGGTGGGTGAATTGCCCGCCTGTGCCGAACGCAGTGAGGCAAATGTTTTATCGGGCAATTTCCGCCTGAGTACGGAGTGCAGCGACAGTACAGGTTGGGGAGACTGAGTCCGTACCCATACAGGGCACAGGCAGAAAGACGGCGGGGATTTTCAGAAAATTGCTTTTTTGGGTAATTGTCTTTTGTGGTAATTGTTTCTTATCGTAATTGGTTTTTACAGTAATTGTTTCTTAATAAATTTCGGAGGTGCATATCATGCGAAGCAATCTCAAAAAACTATTTTCAGTCCTGATTCTCATCGGTATTGTATTTGCCTTCGTCTCGCCCGTCTCGGCAGCGGAAGTTTTTAAAACATTGAGCCTAATGCCGCGCGTTAACGGGAAAAGCAGCACGACAGTATTGTACAACGGCGACAAATGGGCAAAATTTTCGGACACCAAGCTGCTTAGATATGAAAGTTTCGACAGCACTGAAAGCGAAAGATTCTACGTTGACGGAAAAGTCAAAGCTTATGCCTCAACTATATCAGACGCGATGGAAAACAAAATAAACGGAGGCTGCTCCCTGCTGAGTTTGCAAGAGGCAGAATCCTTGTCTAAATCTGCCAGACGTTTAGGGGAAGATTGGTGGCTTGCCACAAGGAGATGGAGAACCGTAAGATATTTTGTGGACGATGAGGGAGATATAAGTGATTCCAATGTAGGTTTCCGTGACATACGCCCTGCTCTGAATTTGAAGAATACGGACAGCATATTTTTCCTCAGCGCAGTTAAAGGAGGCGCCAAATCGGGCGCAGAGGGCGTTATGCAGACGGCAACGGAAAACGTGGGAGAATACAAAATCACCTACAAGGACGACACGCTTTCCGCGCCGTCTGACGGCACGGAAAACGACCTTTGCAGATTCAACGCAGGCGGCAATTCATTTTTCCCGTGCCGCGATACGGACAGAATTGTTGCCCTTGCCGGAAGCGACAGCGCCTCGGCGACAGGCTACGCTGTGGTGAAAAAGAACGAAAACGGCATTAGCCTCAACTTTGACGGATACAATGCGGAAAACAGGAATATATACCTGCACAAAGAAATAATCGGCGGCAGATACGACCGCCTGAGCGCTGCTGCGCTCGTGTTAAAAGACACAAAATACGAAAACGGAAATCTTACCGCCCTTACGCTTGACAACACTGTCAAAGCGGGCAATATACTGCTTATGTGGGGCTTTAACCTGTCGCTTGAAGACAAGAAAAGCTACAAACAGAACATAACGGTTTCAGGAGATAAAGACATCCTGACCGGCTTGGGCGGACAAGGCGCGAAAATAACCGGCATAACGAAAATTTTGGCAGGCAATGAACTTGTCTGCAAGGGCAGAGTGACGCTTACGGAAATTAACTACAATCCCGACAAAGGCGATCTTGACGAGGGCGGAAAAATAACGGCAGCCGAAGGCTCGGTGCTGACGCTTGAACGTCCGTATTTTACGCTGCCGCTGAAAACCGAAATTTCTGTTGAAACCGGCGGCACGGTAATCAACTACAGAGACGAAACGTTAGCGGTGAAAGACGGCGAAAAAACTGTGCAGCTTGCAAGCGGCTATTCCTGCACGGGCGGCAGCGAAACGCCTGTTCCTGCGCCTCACGTGGATTATAACTGGAACTTAGGTGAGGAAGAAACAAAATCCTCATCGTCCGACGGCTGCAACGCAGGGTTCGGCGCACTGGCGCTGCTCGGCGTTTTCGGACTGTTTTACAGAAAAGAAAAATAAGCGGTAAATTTTCAGAGCAGAGGCAGACAGAATGAAAAATCTCAAAAAACTTTACGCAGTTCTAATGCTTGTATCGTTCGTTTTAGTTTCGGCAACGCCGGCACTTGCATCGGGACTTGCGAACATAACGGACATAGCGGGCGGTAACGGAGAAATGGCAGTAGGTGAAAAATCAACTGTCTATTTCGGCAATTACTGGCAGAGTTACAAAGGCAGCGGCGACCGGACAGTTTTGGACAATTACAACAAAGAAGGCATAAAATGGCGCGTGTTGTCAAATGCTGGCGGCAAGACTCTTCTCCTGTCCGATAAAGCGCTGTACGGAGGCGCTTTCAACAGCTGGTCATTCGGCAATAAATGGGAATATTCAAAAATTCGCAAA
Source organism: Synergistaceae bacterium (assembly GCA_045642025.1). Taxonomy (GTDB): domain Bacteria; phylum Synergistota; class Synergistia; order Synergistales; family Synergistaceae; genus Equadaptatus. Next base: position 3,061 of record JAZUIB010000061.1, on the reverse strand, counting down.
ACGCTGAACAACAGAATAGACAATGGTTTTGCGAAAGACGCATTCAGCGATAAAGAATACGCAGTGATAGCGGAGACAACGCATACTGCGGGAGGAAGAAAAAGATATCCTAACTATGACATAACAAGCACGGACAAAATCTTTGTCTTGAGCGATGAAGAAGTTAACAACACAGCCTACGGCTTTGAAGATCAGCCGATAGGGACAAAGAGCGACACCAGAACAGCGTCTGCGACAGCAATGGCACAGAACGTAAAGATGTACGGCAACACAGCGCCGGCGTATGACAGGGATAATGTTTTTTGGTGGCTTCGGTCGCCGGGCAGCGGCACCTCCCTTGTGTACGGCATCCATAAAAAAGGCGCGGTTTACGATTTCTACGACGTTGACAGCGTCAACACCGGCGTCCGTCCGGCTGTAAATCTGAATCAGGAATCGGTTTTGTTTTTGTCCGCAGCTGTTGGCGGCAAGGAAGCCGCCGCCTGCAACGGCGCGTTTGGCTTGGCAGACTACGACGGCGCGGACGGCTGGAAGCTGACGCTGAAAGACGAAACTATTCCCGCGCCGGATATAACAAACGTTGAAATTAAAGGCAACAAATTTTCGGTAACGTACAGCGGCGTGCAAACAGGCGCGAATATGTATCTCTCTGCGCTGCTTTACAGCGAAGACGGAGAACTGATTAACTACGCGAAAGTTGCGGACGCGGCGAAAAAAAGTGAAGGCACAGCCGAAATACCTCTGGGCGGAATAGAAAGCAGATATAAAATAAGATTTTTTACCGAACAGGCAAACGGCAGCGAACAAACAGACTATGCTTCGGAACTGAGCGAAGAATTTGACATAGCGACAAAAAAATCCTCGTCAGACGGCTGCAATGCAGGGTTCGGCGCGGTCGCGCTCTTGGCGCTCGCGGGGCTCGCGCTGCGCAAGCGCAATGAAGAATGAAAAATGAAAATGAACGCGGTATGTAGTAAGTAAGCTGCAAGGCTTAAACTATAGCCTAAAACATTTTCACGCTAAAAACAAACTTTAAGGAGTAGCAGTAATGAGAAAACACGTAATGTTGGTTTCAGTATTTGCAATACTTTTGTCAGTTGTTTTGGCATGTTCGGCTTTTGCCGCCGAAATGCCGTACGATTCGATGAAAATGATCAAGGGTATGGGCGATTATCTGTATGAGGCAAAATATCAGCCGACTACGGACGAAGGTTATGTAATGGTGAACGAAATCTGCAAACAGTTGTTCGGCGGCAGCGGACAGCCTTTGCCGGCGTCGTGTTCGTCTGTGCGCAAGGGAAATCTTTACGGACGCAATTTTGACCTTATCTTCGATCAGTACGCAAACATTATCGTCCGTACGCCGGCAGGAAATGGGCGTTACGCTTCAGTGTCGCTTGACGGCGGTATGCTTGGCAGAGTGTTAGGAATAGCGTCACTCAATACGCTTTGCACAAAGAGCAGACTGGACGATATTCTTGCCGGAAAAGTGATGCCGGAAGAGATTGAGGAAAAGTGGCTTATGCTGCTTCCGTACGTTACCATGGACGGAATTAACGAAAAAGGCGTTGTCTGCAACATCAACGTGGCACAGACCGGCCCCGGCATTGAGGCCACCATTGGCACAAATCCGGCGGCTAAACAGGATATATATGTAGCTCTCTGCCCGCGTTATATTCTTGATTTCTGCTCTTCGGCGAAGGAAGCGGTTGAAAAACTGAAAGAGTTTAACATTTGGTCATCCGGCACGGCTGAAAATCCGCAGGCAGAATATCATCTTATGATTGCCGACAAGGAGAACACGTACATTGTGGAATTCAGAAAGAGTAAAATGCTTGTTCGCGAAATTTCCGACAAACCGTATATGACAAACTTCAACCTGCTGCTTGATGATGAGAATACTGTCAGTTTTGACATGAATGGGCATGTAGTGCGCTCCACGATTATCAACTATGACGGAAGCATCGGCGGCTACCATGGCGACGGACACGGAGCAAGACGCTATGATATTATTGCGGACGGTTATGCTTCCGTGGACGACAAAAACTCCATGCGCGCCCTGCTTGACGAGGCATCTTACGGACACCTTTACAGCACGCCTAAGACCAATTTTGACGAACTTGCAGCCAGCGACAGTGAAATGCTTAATCTGCAGAAATCTGTATGGGCGCTGCCAGGCTATTCAGAGTTTACGTTCGGAGACGATATGTGGGGTTTGACGCTGAAGGCCGCTGCGGAGAATGCGGACTATCTTTGTGACAAATATGAACTTGAAACACTTTTCCCAAAATTGGCTGAGGCAGCTGACCGTGTTAATATTACGCCGATACACACCGTTCACTCCTGTGTTTATGATATATCGGCAGGAAAAGTGTGGATAAAATCGCAGGAGCTCGGCAAGGAAGAAGGCTCGTGGAGCAACGAATACAGTCTCTCGCTGAAAGAAGATTCAGACAGCAGTTCCGGCTGCAACGCAGGCTTCGGCGCGCTGGCGTTGCTCGGCGTTCTCGGACTGTTTTACAGAAAGAAAAAGTAAGAGGTAAGCAGCGAGCTGTAGGCGAAAATCTCTACGGCGAACGAAACAGAGAACAACGCGAAACGGCTTGGGAGAATTTTAATACCCTCCAAGCCGTTTTTTGACGGCGGTTGAAATTCCGGCGAAAATCCGTAAAAATACGCAATTAAAAGTTAGCAGAAATGAAATTGTCCAAAAAAAGTGCAGTGTTGAAAATCCAAAATCTTCCCAAGTCTCCTAAGCAACCTTTGAGAGGTTTGTCATAAACTTTCTGTAAGTCATAGGTGCTAAGCCTCCCGGATTAGAAGTGTGTATCCGTATTTTGTTATAGTAGATGAATACGTACCGAAAGATTTCTTTCTTAACATCTTCTGTTGTCATCCGTGTGGTCGGTATCTGGTAGAGCAGTTCTTTCTTGAGTGTAGCGAAAAAGCTCTCCATCTTGGCATTGTCAAAGCATTTGCCTGTACCGCTTAAGCTTTGTGTTACTCCTTCTTTTGACAGCGCATATCTGTATGCATGGCTGGTATACTGACTGCCTCTGTC
>JAZUIB010000060.1:0-21257 GCA_045642025.1 Synergistaceae bacterium | reverse complement strand
AATGGTAATGCCGGGAGACCACAGCAAATTTGAAGTAAAACTCATTGCGCCTATAGCGATGGAAGAAGGACTTCGTTTTGCAGTTCGTGAAGGCGGACATACGGTCGGAGCAGGCGTCGTTACAACAATCATCGAATAATTATACATTTTACGAAGCGGCTGCAGCCGCAGCCGCTTCGCTCAATATTTTTTACGGACAGGAGGAAAGAACATGGCTGATATCGTAGGACTCCAGTGCACAGAATGCAAGGACCGCAATTATGTGACACTTGTCAATAAGAAAAAAGCAACGAAAAAACTTGAAAAGAACAAATTTTGCCCGAAATGCGGCAAACACACCTTGCATAAAGAGTGCAAGTAGAGTAAAATAACTGACGCATACAGGTCCGTAGTTCAATTGGTAGAGCATCGCACTCCAAATGCGAAAGTTGAGGGTTCGAGTCCTTCCGGGCCTGCCATTTATTTTACTTACAGAATTTATTGAACAGAGGAGGTCGGGGTAGATGAGTGTCCTCGGCTTTATAAAAGAATCAAAAGCTGAAATGAAAAAGGTCACATGGCCGACAAAGCGCATGCTTTGGTATATGACGCTTGTTGTTGTTTTTGTATCATTTATTGTAGCGGCTTATCTTGGTCTCTGTGACGCACTTCTCACAGCAATTATTACCCGCATAATCAAATAGCTTTTAAATCTCTGACAGGCCACGGAGGTGAAGAGGGCTGTTGCCCTCTCTTTTACATGAGCGATTTTTACGGAAATACAAATGAGCACCGCTGGTATATAGTTCAGACCTATTCAGGATACGAAAAGAAGGTTGTAGAAAGCCTTAAGGAAAGAATTACCAAACTTGAGGTTGGAGACAGAATTACCGACATTCGTATTCCGGAACAGGTGAAAAAGTATATCAAAGATGGTAAAACAATAGAAAAAAAGGTGAAACTCTTTCCGAGTTACCTTATTGTGCATATGGCACTCGACGAACAGACATGGTTCTGCGTACGCCATACACCAGGGGTTTCCGGTTTTGTAGGTTCGGGTAACCATCCTATCCCGCTCACACAAAAAGAGGCTGACGATATACTCAGCAAGATAGCACCTGAAGATAAGCCTAAAGTTGAAATTAAGCTGGCAGTTGGTGATGTTGTTCAGGCAAAATCCGGTCCTTTTGCCAATATGCCTGGACCTGTTGTCGGCATTGACGAGGATAAAGAGAAGATTAAGTACCTTGTGGAAATATTCGGCCGCGAAACAGAAGCTGAAGCAGACTACAAGGATCTTGAGAAGATATAAAGCATAATTCAGTAACTCTGCCCCAAACGGGCTTAACAATATAAGGAGGAAACACAATGGCAAAGAAAGTCATCGACCAGCTGAAACTTCAGCTTCCGGCCGGCAAAGCAACACCTGCGCCGCCTGTCGGACCTGCGCTTGGTCAGCGCGGTATCAACATTATGGAATTTGTAAAAGCATTCAACGCAAAGACCGCTAACCAGCCCGGAATGATTATTCCGACAGTTATAACGGTTTATGCAGACAGAAGTTTTACATTTATCCTTAAAACTCCGCCGGCAAGCGTTCTTATCAAGAAAGCAGCCAAAAAGGACAAAGGCTCAGCCGTTCCCAACAAGAACAAGGTCGGCAGAATTACTAAGGCTCAGGTTGAAGAAATTGCAAAAATTAAGATGCCTGACCTCAACGCAAATGATATCGAAGCTGCCATGAAAATGGTTGAAGGCACAGCCCGTTCAATGGGCATCGAAGTCGCAAGATAATTTCTGCGATATCAGTGGAAGAGAGTAGACGCTCCCGCGAATACCACAAGGAGGTATAATAAATGTCAAAAGTTGGAAAACGTTATGCAGCAGCACTGGAAAAAATAGACAAAACAAAGCAGTACATGATTTCAGAAGCACTTGCAACAGCAAAAGAGACCGCCAAAGCAAAGTTTGACGAAACTCTTGAAATCCATGTTCGTCTCGGCGTTGACCCCCGTCATGCAGACCAGCAGGTACGCAGCACAGTAGCCCTTCCGTTTGGTACAGGCCATACAAAAAGAGTGGCTGTTATTGCACTCGGTGATAAACAGAAAGAAGCTCAGGAAGCTGGCGCGGACCTCGTCGGCGGCGAAGATTTGATCGCTGAAATCTCACAGGGCAAGATTGATTTTGATGCTCTCATAGCCACACCGGATATTATGAAGTTTGCTGGTAAGCTCGGTAAAGTTCTCGGTCCCCGCGGACTTATGCCGTCAGCAAAGGCAGGTACAGTAACATTTGATGTCGCTCAGACTGTAAAAGAAATCAAGGCTGGCCGTGTCGAATTCCGTGTTGATAAAACTGCAATCATCCACAATGCAATCGGAAAAATGTCTTTCCCGACAGAAAACCTTGAAGCAAATATCAAAGCATTCCTTCGTGCAATTATCAAAGCGCGTCCAGCATCAGTCAAAGGAACATACATTAAGGGTATAGCCATTGCATCAACAATGGGCCCAGGAATCTCGCTCGATGTTGCGCAGACTGTTAAAGACTGCTCAGCAGAATAAGTTGAGAGCATAAAAAAAAGACCGCCGAAGGCGGTCTTTTTTTTTATGCTCTGCCTATTCTGTTTTTTGAGGTACCGCAGTCGTAGGATCAGAGGAGGTTACGGGATTATCCGGCTGGATGGCTTTATCTTTTTTCTTCCTCCTTTTTGTTGGCGTGCGTTTCTTGGCAGATTTCTTCTGTGGATGCTTTGCCTCATATTCTGCGAGCAGCCGTTCTGCTTCTTCAGCGGATACCTGTTTGTAGGTCCTTGGTCTCTCGAAAATTGCTGGGTCTATTGCGCTTCTGCTGATTTTCGTGTATTCCGTCCATGTTTTTCCGTCAAATGATTCAGTTCGTACAGGAATCGGGAAGTCGTTTCTTGTCCATTCAAAATACTTGTCTTCGCCGTTGACGCCGCTGTAGGTTACTGTTACAAGATATTTTTTCATTCTGAAACTGTCACGTTCCTCGTAACCTATAAATTTACGTTTTAGATCGCCTGTATTTGCATTCTCATCCGGATGTGCAAAATTTGCAAAAGTACCGTAAACAGGAGTTTCAACATATGCTTTAATCTTTGGATATATAAACCTGGTAAGTTTTAGGTCATTGCGCGTTACAACTATTTCACTGCCGTTGTTAAACTCTCGTCTTGACTTATCGTTTGTAATCCAGACGTTATCCTTTGTTTCTATGCCGTTGTCGCATTCAACTATAACAGCTTTGAACTGGGTCATATCTGCAAAAGAGGCGAATGCGCAGCCGGAGAATATTAGAAGTATAAGCAATGCTGCCGGTAATCTTTTCATTTGTCATCAACTCCTGTATTTATTATATACGTATACAATTTTAACACAAACGCAAAAAGTGCAATTATATAGTACAATATAGATTAAAAGAGGGGATGATAAAAATGAAATTTTTGATGGTTGCTCTTGGCGGAGGTCTAGGGGCTATTCTCAGATACTCACTTGATTTCTTATCGTTTTTTAACGGAGTTTTTCCATGGAAAACCTTATTTATAAATGTTCTGGGGAGTTTTGTGCTAGGGCTGCTGTATGCTGTCGCGCGCCAGAAACAGTTGCCTGCAGAAATTGTTCTTTTCGCAGGAACAGGTCTGTGCGGCGGATTTACTACGTTTTCAACCTTTGCGGTTCAGAGTGAAAAACTGTTCAGTACAAATCTTCTGTTTGCGTTTCTGTATATAATTTCAAGTCTTGCACTTGGAATAGGCGCTGTTATTTTTGCAGAAAGTCTTATGCACTGATAGGTTTAAGTATGTCTGAACTTAAAATGAACCCCAAACTTAAACCATATCTTCCTATTGTAAGAGGGCTTGCTCTTGCACTGGGAAGGGATTATGAAGTCAATTTGCACGACCTGTCAAAGCCTGAACATTCTCTGGTAGCAATTGAAAACGGTCATGTTACAGGAAGAAAAGTCGGAAGTCCTATGACAGACTTCGGTCTTTATATGATGAAGGCAGAAGAATACAGGAAAGAAGACGGAGTATTTGATTACCTTGCACAAAACAGTAATGGCAAGAAAATGAAATGCAGCTGCATTTTTATACGCGATGAACAAGATAAAATGATCGGTTTTCTTTGTATAAATTATGATATCAGCAAGGCTGAGGCAGCTAAAGTTTTCATAGAAAATTTTTTGCATACTGAGGACAATATCCGTCAGTATGAAACAGGCGCGACTTCAATTGTGTCCGAAGGCTTTACTAACGACCTTGCCGAGGTTATGCACAGTACGCTTGCCGAGGTGCGCAAAAAATTTGACTGTCCTTTTGAATATCTTGCGCGAAACGAAAAGGAAAATGTTGTGAAAGAACTCAGCGACAGAGGCTATTTTCTTCTGAAAGGAGCTGTTGAACTGCTTGCAAAGGAAATGAACGTGACAAAATATACCGTTTATGCGTATCTTAGAAAAGTGCAGGATGCAGATAAGGGGCTGTAGAATATGAAAGATGTAAAAACAGCGGCAGAAAACAGAGAATGGCTGAAAAACAGCAGATGTGTAGTTGTTTCCGCATGTTTGCTTGGGGTCAACTGCAAATACAATGGCGGAAACAATCTGGATGAAGATGTAATCAGACTGCTCAAAGGCAAAAAAATAGTTTCTGTCTGTCCTGAAACGGCCGGTGGGCTTTCCGTGCCGCGTAATCCGTGCGAAATTAAAGAAGATCGCGTTATTGATAATACTGAACAGGAAATGACAGATTTTTTCAAAAAAGGTGCTTTAAATGCCCTTAAAACAGCAATAGAAAACGGGGCAGAGGCTGCCGTCCTTCAGCCGCGTAGTCCTTCCTGCGGTTCAAGGCAGATATATGACGGAAGTTTTTCAAAAAGACTTATCTCAGGGCAGGGTATCTTTGCGAAATTACTTGCGGAAAACGGCATAAAAGTCATAGATGCCGATGAACTTTAAAAATAAAAAAATCTGCAGATATCTGCAGATTTTTTTATTGACTGTTATGGTTATATTTTTCTGAGTTTCAGTTTGAGTTGCGGTTTTCCTGCAGGGATTGCAACTTTCTCAGCGCTTGTTCTCTGGCGGTCTGCTTCGGCTTTCTTTTCATCTGTGTAAAGAACCTGGAAACTCTTTGAACCGTCACGGTAAACTGTGATGCCTTTACAGCCTTCTTTCCATGCAAGGATATAACTATCGAGAACATCCCGTACTGTTGCGCTGTTAACAAGATTTATGGTCTTTGAAACTGCCAAGTCAACATGTTTCTGGAAAATACCCTGCATTTTAATGTGTCCTTCAGGCGCCACATCATGTGACGTAACGAATACTCTCTTAAGTTCTTCTTCTGCAAGACCTTCGTTGATTGCTTCTTCGTAATAGCGGTTTTTCTGTTTCATTGAAACTTTTCTGCCGTCTGTGAGGGTACGAAGTCTTGTATGTTCAAGAGCGAAGAGCGGTTCAATACCAGATGAGGCATCTGCAAGAAGCGCTATCGTTCCGGTGGGCGCTATGCAAGTAAGGGTTGCATTTCTTCTGCCAAGATGTGCAAGGTCAGCTGGAACCCCTTTTTCTTTGCCGAGTTCTTCTGACACACGAATAGCTTCCATGTGAATTGTGCCCATAATTTCGTCTGCGAGACTGCGTGCTTCATCGCTGTCGTAGGCGATACGAAGCTGGAAAAGAGTGTCTGCCCAGCCCATTATGCCGAGACCTATTTTACGTGTTTTACGGACTGAAGCTGAAATTTCCGGAAGCGGATACTGGTTGACATCGATAACGCTGTCAAGAAAACGGGTTGCAACCGCTGTGACCTGACGAAGCATATCATAGTCGAAAGCACCGTTCCTGACCATTTTGGCGAGGTTGATTGAGCCGAGGTTGCAGGCTTCGTTCGGATATAACGGAGATTCGCCGCATGGGTTGGTGCATTCTAGAGGTCCGAGATTAGGTGTCGGGTTATCGCGGTTGAGTGTATCCATGAAGAGGATGCCAGGGTCTCCTGTGCGCCATGCTGACTCTGCTATTTCAGTAAGCAGTTCGGCTTCTTCGCCGTCAGGGTCTGCTGTCGCTTTCTGCATGAAATCATCAGTCATACCGATTGAAATATTGAAGTTTGTGATAACACCATCAGCGTCTTTGCAGTGAATGAACTTGCGGATGTCATGATGATCTATGTTAAGAATTCCCATATTTGCTCCGCGGCGCATACCGCCCTGCTGAACTGTATCTGTTGCTTTGTCAAAAAGGCTCATGAAAGAGATGGGACCAGACGCACGTCCGTTTGTGCTGTTAACTCTTGCCCCCTCATAACGGAGCTTTGAGAAATTAAAACCTGTGCCGCCGCCGGATTTATGGATAAGCATCTGTTTGCGAAGTGCTTCGCAGATACCGTCCATTGTATCTTCGATACCGATAACAAAGCAAGCTGCGAGTTGTCCATGAGGTGCCGGACGCCCTGCATTCATTATGGTCGGACTGTTGGGAAGGAAATACAACGGTGCCATGACGTTATAATATTCATCGGCCCATTTGGTGCGCAGGGCATCTGTTTTTTCCGCACCGGCAACATGGTTGGCGATACGCAGAAGCATCTGTTCTGCTGTTTCTGCAGGATTGCCCTGACTATCTTTCCAATAATATCTGTCCTTTAGTATATCCTGTGCTGATTTTGAGAACGAGGGCTTGCGAAGCATTGCTGTTACCTTCCTTTTTGATATATTCTGCTGTCTGCGGACACTGTTTCTAATGTTTGCGGCACTGTGAACCGCACTGGAAATATATTAGCATAAAATTGTCGGAATGAAATAGTAAAAACACTAAATATATGCACATCTTATCCACTAAACACTATATATTGTGTGTTGCTGGTGTGGATAAGTTAATCCCGAAAAGTCAAAAAATTAGATAGCCGCTGCATCTGTGGTCGTGAATAAATTACACTGAGTTTGAAAAACAGATGTCCGATAAAAAACAAGAAAATTTATCGCGGCATAATGGTATTAAATGTAGAAAAATTTATATTAAGTGTTATTATATTTAAAATTTCTTAGGAGCATAACTATGGAAAAAAACGGTGCACGGCAGGCAAAATTTGAACTCTTGTTTATAATGACGCTTTTTGGGACAATAGCTCTTGTCCGCCGCTATATTCCCATGCCGTCAAGTTTTGTGGCAGATGCCAGGAGTTTTATAGGTTTCATTTTTCTTCTTGTCTTCACGGCAATCAAGGGGATTAAACTCAATGTTTCCAATATAAAGAAAAATCTGTTTGTACTTGCCTGCAGCGGTGTATCGCTTGGCGTTAACTGGGTGCTGTTGTTTGAAGCATATCGCTGTACATCGACAGCAGTTGCTATTCTCTGCAACTACGTCGGACCGGTATTTGTAATAATAGGCTCCATAATGTTTTTTGGGGAGAAACTGAGCGCAATAAAAGCGGTATGCGTAGGTATGGCTGTTACAGGTATATTGCTTGTTTCCGGAGTTTTGCAGTCAGGGCTTCCCGAAGGGAATAATCTGTTTGGTATAAGCTGCGGACTTGTCTCTGCCGTGTTCTATGCGGTAACTGTGCTGCTCAGCAAAAAACTGAACTGTGTCGGTTCATATGAGAAAACAATAGTTCAGCTTGGTGCCTCTGCATTTATTATTCTGCCGTATGTGCTCCTCACGGAAGAATTGTCTGCAATTCAATTTACAACGCCTGCGGTATTGCTGCTTCTTATGCTTGGCGTGCTGCATACAGGTGTGGCATACGCAATTTATTTCCATGCTCTGAATAAGGTTTCACTTCAGACCTTTTCTTTATTTGCATACATAGAGCCTGTGCTGACCATCATACTTTCCGCATTGGTCTTTAAAGAGTCGCTTACCTTGTACGGTATGACTGGCGCAGTGCTTATACTGGGGGCTACGTTGGTTTCGGAGCGATAACTGAAAAAATCACCCTTTTGGGTGATTTTATTTTTCTATGGTCGTTACCTTACCCATTCGTCTTTGCATAACAGAACGAACACTGTATAAAGCTCAAGACGCCCCGCCAGCATACAAAAGGAACATACCCATTTTGCAAAACAGCAGAGATGGGAGAAACTTCCTTTGGGCCCTATTTCGCCTAATCCAGGGCCTATGTTGCCTAAAGCAGCGGCTATTGCGCTGGCGGAAGTTGTAAGTTCGCAACCGCAGGCACATAGCAGTAAAGTCGAGATAATATATACAAATATATACAACACTATAAAAGTTGCGGCGGAGGCGGCGAATTGTCCGTCCACAGGCTGCTTGCCCATTTGTACCGGTATAATTGCGTTTGGGTGGATGAGTTTCCTGCTCTCTGTTTTGGCTGTTTGCCAAGTAGCGTTTATGCGCACGCATTTAATGCCGCCTGCGGTGGAACCGGCGCATCCTCCGATAAACATAAGGGCAAAAAGCAGCACAACGGCAAATTTATGCCAGAGAGAAAAATCCTCCGCATTGGCAAACCCTGTGGTAGTTATTATACTCACTACATTAAAAGCGGCATTTCTTACAGCCTCCGGAATATTGCCGAACCTGCCGGAAGTTACCAGAAAAAACGCAATTGCAGCTGTTGCGGATAAGACTATCTTTATGTAGAAAAGACATTCTGCATCTCTGTAGGGGCGCAGACTCCTTTTTGCCAGAGCGGCAAGATGGAGTGAGAAACTTATACCGCAGATGAACATTATAAAAGTTAGAGCGTATTCAATATATGCGGAATTATAAAAACCTATGCCGTCATTTTTTATTGAAAAACCGCCTGTTGAAACCGCGGAGAAAGAGTGACATACAGAATCAAACAAAGGCATACCGCCTGCCAGCAGGAGCAGTATACTGAGCAGGGTAATGCCTATATAAATATTCCAGAGTTTTTTGGACATTTTGTCGATGGTCGGGTCTGTTTTCTGGAGCACAGGTCCGGGAGACTCTGCTTTAAAAAGTCCGTTGCTTCCTCCGCCTGCAATTGAAGTAATTGCAAGAACGAGAACAACAATTCCCATGCCGCCGAGCCATTGTGTTAAAGCCCTCCAGAGCAGAATACCTTTTGGAAGATGTTCAACCTGCGTGAAAATTGATGAACCTGTAGTTGTAAATCCCGACATGGTTTCAAAAAAAGCATCGGTAAAAGTTGTGCAGACACCTGAAAATAAAAACGGCAGAGCGCCTGCTACAGAAGCGGCGATCCATGAAAATGTTACGCAGGCATAGGATTCGCGTACTCCTAAATCCGAATAGGGAGCATTTTTTGACCATGAAAAGGCTGCAGCAGACAGTGCAGCGCAGATTGCCGAAGCGAGAACAAACGCTTTAGCCTCATCTGTTCCCGAACGTACTGCACAAAGCCACGGCAGAAGCATTGCTGCCGAAACGGTAGCAGTTATTAAGGAAAGTATTTTTATAATAATTTTGTATTTCATTCAGGATCGACTCCGAGATGCTGAATTGCTTCAGGCATGATTTCCGAGGAGGCAAACAAGTAAACTTTGTCGCCTGCCTTCAGTTCAGTATCTCCGCCAGGTATAAGCAGTTCATTTTTGCGTTCAATAAGTCCTATTACAGAACCTGAAGGCAGCTTCAACTGCTTAAGAGTCTTAGTGTCAACTATAGAATTCTCGTCAAGCGTAATTTCAACCGTTTCGGCGTCGATTTCGTCAAAAAGCATAAGCATGTGAGAAGAACCAGGGAAGCGCACGTTGCGGATAATTCCATCGGCAAGCGCCTGATTGCGGTTGACAATAGCATCAAGCGGAATGTGATTTATCATGTTCAGATAATTGGTTTTATAAACGACGGAAATAGCTTTCAGCGCGCCCATTGTTTTGCCGAGTACGGAAAGCATAAGATTGGGTTCGTCACTGTCGGTAACGGAAATAACCGCGGCGCCGTTGTCAATACCCTCAGCGCGTAAGAGACTGGCATCTGAGCCGTCGCCGTTGATAATTAATGCAAAAGGAACCTCAGGTGCTATCTTGCAGCATTTATCCTTGTCAGGGTCAAAAATCTTAATTGCAAGCCCCGGCCAGCGGACATGAATACGTTTTGCAATCTGGCGTCCGAGGGTACCGCCGCCGTTAATAATTACATTTTTCAGCGATGTGGTGTGTTCGATATTAAAAATATCCTCAATCTTATTTACCTGGTTTCTATAACAGATGGTGTAGCAGAGGTCGCCAGGCTGCAGCACATCCAGAGCACGGGGGACAAAACTCTCATTGCCGCGTTTTATACAGATTATAATTGTATTAAGTTCTTCATTCTGCTGTCTCAGTGCTGCAAGTGTTATACCGCAGGCAGATGCCCCCTCATTAACCTTGAAAAGGTAGACACCGGCTTTGCCTCCGGCGAGTTCTGTCGCGCGGATTGCGCCGCGCACTTCAAGCAGACTTTCCACTTCTTTTGCAACGGAGCGTTCCGGAGAAATCATAAGGTCTATTCCAAGGCTTTTTGCCCATGTATCAGTATCGGTAAATTCAAGTCCCTTCGTACGGGCAATAACATGTTTTACGCCGAGTTTTTTGGCAATCCAACATGCCATAATATTAACCTCGTCCTTATTTGTGCAGGCAATCAGCATTGAAACATCACTACAGTCAGGTCTAATTCCTGCCTGTGCGAGAATAGACGGGGTAGTGCCGCTTCCTCTTATAACCTGAACATTTAAGTCAGCATCAACGCGTGCTGCTTTATCGCCGTTTTCTTCAATTACAATTATGTTGTGTCCGTCCTCGGAAAGATTCTTTGCTACGCTGTAGCCGACCTCTCCCGCACCAACAAGCACTATGCGCATACTGATCACTCCTCCTGGAGAAACTGACTGCGAAACGTAATTGTACTCCATTTCGCAAGAAAAGTCAGCAGTTTGCGTATTTTGACAATATTTGTATAATTGCCGCGGGGGAACTCACCGAATGACAGAAGAACAAGCGCACGTCTATATCCTGAAATGTTCAGACGGCACACTCTACACTGGCTGGACAAACAACCTTGAACGCAGACTTGCGGCGCATAATGCCGGAACTGCGTCAAAATACACACGCTCAAAACGCCCTGTTGAAATGGTGTGGTATGAACAGTGTACAGGCAAGTCTGCGGCGCTGAAAAGAGAAGCCGAAATCAAAAAAATGCCGCGGGAAAAGAAGATGGAACTCATTACACTTAGCACTTAGCATATAGTACTTTGGCGCTTCGCGCCGCTGTCTGCTTAGTACCTTTAAGGGCGCACTTAGCACCTAGCACTTAGCACTTCGGAAAAGCGAAAGTAGCTAACGACCAACGACTAACGACCAATGACTAAGAACGCACCTCGCACGTAGCACATAGCATATAGCACTTAACACATAGCACGTAGAAAAATAAGTTTGCGCGGAATGTGCTTGAGTTATCTTCCAATAACAAAAAACAGCTCCGAAGCCAGTGTCTAAGCTTTGGAGTTGCTAAGTTGTCTGCAGTTTCGCCTAAAGTCCTCTGAGAATTGTGTCGTCTCTGCCGGCGCCCACACCTATCAGAACGATCGGAACGCCTGTTTTTTCTTCAATGTATTTAACGTAGTCCTGCGCTGCTTTAGGAAGCTCCACAAAACTGCGGCACTTTGTGATGTCTTCCTTCCAACCCTCAAGCTCCTCATAAACGGGGCATGCCTTTGAGAGGTCTGCGACGCTGCTTGGAAAATGTGTGTAGATTTTGCCATCAACGTCATAGGCGGTGCAGATTTTGATTTTGTCAAAGCCTGTGAGCACGTCGAGCTTCGTGAGAGCGAAACCGTCAAGACCGTTTATTTTCGCGGCATAATCCGCGACAACGAGGTCGCACCAGCCGCAGCGCCTCGGGCGTCCCGTTGTGGCGCCGAATTCCCCGCCTGTCTGACGCAGATATTCACCGTCGCTGCCGAAATCTTCTGTGGGGAACGGTCCTGCGCCTACGCGTGTGCAGTAAGCCTTCATAACACCGAACACTTTTTTGATTTTGCTGGGCCCCATGCCGCTTCCCGTGCAGGCGCCGCCGGCGGTTGTACTGGAACTTGTGACAAAAGGGTACGTGCCGTGGTCAATGTCAAGCAGAGTCGCCTGTGCGCCTTCAAACAGAATGTTTTTGTCCTCTTTTCCAAGCTGCGCCAGCAGTTCGTAAGTATCGCCGAGCATCGGTTTGAGGCGTTCGCCCCAGGCAAGAGCCTGTTTGTATAGTTCGTCAAAATCAACGGCAGTGCCGCCGTAAACTTTTGTAATAATTGCATTTTTTAGCTGCAGATTAGTTTCGAGCTTGTCGCGAAGAACCTCCGGATTTACCAAATCTTCCGCGCGAATGCCCATACGCTGGATTTTATCTGTATAGCAGGGACCTATACCTCTGCCGGTTGTGCCTATTTTCTTGCCATCGGACAGAAAAGCCTCGTTAAGCCCGTCAAGCAGTTTGTGATACGGCATAACTATATGCGCCGCATTGCTGATGACCAACTTTGACATTGGTTTGCCACGTGCCGCAAGACCGTCTATTTCTTCAAAAAGTTCCTCAGGGTCTATGACAACGCCGTTGCCGATAAGGCAGACTTTGTCCGGATAAAGAATTCCTGACGGAAGAATGTGGAATACAAACTTTTCGTTGTCAACGACAACCGTGTGACCGGCATTTGCACCGCCCTGATAACGCACAACGGCATCAGATTTTGCTGCCAGAGTATCAACGCAACGTCCTTTGCCCTCGTCGCCCCACTGTACTCCTACTACCGCATATACACTCATAATCATCACTCACTTCACAATATTGCGGCCGGTTGTGACCGTTGCCGTCCACAGAGTATTCTACAACTATATATTTTTTTTTCAACTTATAATTTATGTCGGAATGTAAGGGCAAAGGAAAATTTTGCGACAAAAGCGATTTTTAATGTATAATTGCACTGTATAGCGGGATACTCCCGTCTCTCTTATTGTGCATACAAACGGAGGTTTGTGACATGTGCGGAATTATGGGTTACATAGGCGACAAAGAGCCTACGAAAATTATTCTTGAAGGACTTGCGAAGCATGAATATCGCGGCTACGATTCGGCTGGAATAGCGGTAATCAGCAAAGGTGAAATCAAAGAACTGCGCACCGTGGGACGTGTCAAAAATCTTGCCGAGCGCGTTGCCGAAGAACATCTGCAGGGCGAATTTGGCATAGGGCACACCCGTTGGGCAACACACGGCGGAGTTACGGAAAATAACGCGCATCCGCATGTTTCCAACGACAACCGCGTCGTCATTGTACACAACGGAATCATTGAAAACGCACGCGAAATCCGCGACGAACTCGAAGCCAAAGGTATAAAATTCCACAGCGAAACAGACACAGAGTCTGCAGTCCAGTATCTCGGATACGTGTATGACGGCGACCCGAAAGAAGCAGTTGTAAAGCTCACGCACAAAATCCGTGGCGCATTTGCGCTTGTAATAATGTTTGCTGACAAAAAAGAAATTTGGGTATGCCGCAAAGGCTCACCCCTCGTTGTTGGACACGCCGGAAAATCAGGCTTCTGCGCTTCAGACGCGACGGCGCTGCTCGAATTTACCCACGACGTCTGGTTCATGGACGATGACGAAATGGCAAGAATAACACCCGAAGGCTGCGAATTTTTCAATTTCTACGGTGAGTCCCACAAAAAAGAAACTATGCACCTTGACTGGAACGCTGCAATGACAAACCGCGGCAAATACCCGCACTTCATGCTCAAAGAAATCCACGAACAGCCCGACGTTATGACCCATACACTGCTCGGCAGGGTTGCCTCAGGCATAGTTGACCTTTCGTCAGAACTGCCGTGGACGGCTGAAGACGTCGAGAAATTCAAAAAAATACATTTTGTCGCTTGCGGCACAAGCTACTATGCGACAATGACCGCCGCGCTGATATGGGAAACACTCGGCAGCTTCGAGACACGTTGCGAAGTGGCATCAGAATACCGTTACAGAAACATACCGTCAGACGAAAATACACTCTGTATTTTTGTTTCACAATCGGGCGAAACAGCAGACACGCTCCATGCGGCGCGCCTTGCCAAATCAAAAGGCGCCGAATGCCTTGTTATCACAAACGTGCGCGGCTCAACAATCCACCGCGAAGTTGGCAACGGCTTAATCACACCTGCAGGTCCCGAAATAGGCGTTGCCGCCACAAAAACCTTTACGGCACAGATAACAGTGCTTGTGCTCCTCGGAATGTACCTTGCCAAACTCAAAGGCGAACTTTCGCCCGAAAACGAAACACGCCTTGCCAAAGCCCTCATGGACATACCGGCGAAAATTGCCAAAATTCTGAGACATGAACACGACATAGAACACATAGCAAGAGAATTTGCCGATACCAGAGGTTTCTTCTTCCTCGGGCGCACACTCTCTTATCCGCCTGCACTTGAAGGCGCGCTCAAGCTTAAAGAAATTTCCTACATGCACGCCGAAGCCTATCCTGCCGGCGAAATGAAACACGGCCCCATAGCGCTGCTCGAAAAAGAACTTCCCGTAGTCGCGCTCATACCGAAAAACGAAATGTGGGAAAAGACCATCTCCAATATAGAAGAGTCAATGGCGCGCAAATCGCCGATCATAGCTGTTGCCACCGAAGGCGACCAGGCGATACAGCAGTACACCGGCAGTGTCATATTCACGCCCGCAACCGAAGCAGAACTTTATCCGTTCCTTCAGGTAGTGCCGCTTCAGCTTTTCGCTTACTACGTCGCGCGCCAGAGAGGCTGTGACATAGACATGCCGAGAAACCTGGCAAAATCAGTTACAGTAGAATAAATACAAACCGCCGTATTTCGGCGGTTTAACTTTCAAAAACGGAGACAACCAATGATATTTGATACTGCTGACATCCTATTGCCGAACAAAAACACAGAACTGCGAAAATGGGCGGTAAACGCCTGCGATCAGTACACAAGCCGGCGCGAATATTGGCAGACAGTTGAGAAAACCGTTGCCGGCGCTCCCTCTGCGCTGTGTCTTGTGCTGCCAGAAATATACCTTGACGAAGCAGAGAAACGCACTGCGGAAATCAACGATACAATGCAGAAATACCTTGCCGGCGGTACAATTGCCGAAGAAGTCAAAAACGGTTTCATTTACGTTGAACGAAACACCTCCGCCGGTATCAGGCAGGGACTGATCGGAACGATAGACCTTGAAGAATATGATTATACCGTCGGCGCAAAAAGCAAAATACGTGCTACAGAAGGTACAATACTTTCCCGTATACCGCCGCGTCAGGCAATACGCGAAAACGCGCTGCTCGAGCTCCCGCACGTTCTGCTGCTTGTTGACAATGCGGAGTGTACACTCATAGAGCCGCTTACAAAACAGAAAGAAAATTTCAGAAAACTATACGATTTTGACTTGATGATGAACGGAGGACACATTCGCGGCTGGGCGGTAGAAGACGAAGCAGCAGAAAAACTGCGAGCAAAAATCGCAGAACTCGAACAGAAATCACAAGACCTCTTTCTTGCAACAGGCGATGGCAACCACTCAATAGCAGCCGCGAAAAGCTGCTGGGAAAAAATCAAAGAGACACTTACCGAAGAAGAACGCAAGACCCACCCTGCACGCAGAATGTTGGCAGAAGTCGTCAATCTCCATTCCCCCGCAATGACCTTTGAGCCGATACACCGTGTGCTTTTCGGCATAAAAGAAGACATAGTCGAAGCCTTTGAACGCTGGCTGGAACTGAACGGAATGTCACTCATGGAAGGCAGCGAAATCACCTTCACCTTTGCCGGTGGCGGAGAAGAAGAATTTGCCATAGACAAACACGGCGAACTGCTGCCTGTTGCCGTGCTGCAAAAATGGCTGGACAAATACGTTGCCAAAAACAAATATCTGACACTCGACTACCTGCACGGCAGAGAAACCCTTGATAAAACAGTTGCCGAAAGCGGAGCAGTCGGCATAGTTCTGCAGCCTATGGACAAAAACGCGCTCTTTCCCGCAATCAGAGCCGGAGGAGTCCTTCCCCGCAAAACCTTCTCAATAGGCGAAGCCGATGACAAACGCTTTTATCTCGAAGCGAGAAGAATTAGATAGGAAGTAGAAAGTAGTAGGTAGAAAGTAGGAAGTAGGAAGTAGAAAAATCTACAACCTACAAGCGAGGTACGAGCGCCCTGCCACCTACAAACTAAGCGCCTACGAATAAAAAAATTCTAATAGCAGCTGAGGACAGACAACAGACGGCTAACGTCTAACGACCAACGACCAACGACATTCTTATCTCAACAGCGCAGCGGTTTTTGCTTCTGTTACGCCGATGAGATCCTGCGGCGCGAGTTTGAATAATATGCCCCTGTGTCCTGCATTTATTGTGACATAGTCAAACAGCAGCGCGGACTCGTCAATGTAAACAGGGTATTTCTTTTTTGTCCCTATGGGTGAACAGCCGCCTCTGACATAGCCTGTCAGCGGTGTGACTTCTTTAAGCTGCACCAGCTCAGTGCTTTTGTTGCCGCTGACTGCCGCAAGTGCTTTGAAGTTGAGCTCGCGTCCTGCAGGCAGACAGGCAAGCAATATTCCTGTTTTGTCGCCTCTGACGCACAAGGTTTTGAAGGTACGTTCCTCCGGTATTCCTGTCTTTGCCGCAGCATCTTCGGCGGAAAGCAGATCCATGTCTATATCATACTCCAAGAGTTCAAAAGGAATTTTTTTCGTTTCAAGTATTCTGGTCGCATTGGTTTTTATCTGTTTCGCCATCTTTATCACCTGCGGTTATTATAGAGCAAAATGCGGCTGACGGCTGATTGTTGACAGCCAAATCATTTCATATACTGCTTCAACTGTCTGTAAAAATTCTCACGGCTGCCGGCAAGGATAACTACAATCAGTTTCCCGTTCTGCTCATATATTCTGTACGCAATCTCATAGTTTGTACCCTTGTAATACACGTCACAACCGTAAACGCCTGCATGGTCGCCGGTCTTTTGCTTTCCTGTATATGGATTTTGCCGAAGCTGTTCAAGTGCTGAAAGGTATGCTTCTTTCAAGCCTCTTTCGCGCAACTTTTTGAAATATCGTTCTGCTGCCGGTAAAAATTCAATCCTGTACATTGTGTCAGTCGAATATTTTTCCCAGAGTATCAGCCGGTTCTGCGGCTCTGCCGTGAGTTGTCGCGATTGTGTCTGCTTCCTCTATCATACGTTCAACCGCCGGACGGACTTTGCGCTGCTGTTCTTTGAACTTTGCAAGCAGCTCTGCCCCGCTGAAACCCTGTGAAATTAAATCTTCAAGAATCATATCCGCAAAAGTCTCTCCGTTGTTTATCGCCGGACGTATGACAAGTTCGCCGTCTCTGACACAACACTCAGCTGTATCAGAAAAACCGAGCATTGTGAAGAATTTCTGCGGTATGGTAAGTTGACGTTTTTGGGATATGCTGATTACTTTTATCTCGTTGCGTATTGCCGCATCGCTCATAATATCGCCCGCTTTCCTTGTTTATTGTTTCTTTGTTTCCTTGTGATTTTACCACAGACAGAACAGAAAGACAAGACAGTTAGGGAGTATGAAAAGCAGGATGAAAAAAGTCGCCGGTTGTTAGTCAATTAAAACACAGAAATGCTTGTAAATACTATGCGAAATACAAAGAGTGAAGTGAACTGCCAAGTGTTTAACGATTTTTAGCTAACGACTAACGACATAAATCATTCGTCTTTTGCATCCCACATCATTTATACCCCCGCTAACTTTTACACAGCGAAAAAATACGCTGATTTATTGAGTTTGATGTATAATTGATGCCGGCAGGAAGTTTTATATTTTAATCTATAAGGATGTGTTAGTTATGGAACAGATTCGTACACTGGACAAACTTGTTGAATACGCAAAACAGATCGGTCCGAAAAAAATGGCTGTTGCCTGTGCGGAAGACCACGTTGTACTTGAGGCGGTAGAACGTGCGCGCAAAGAAGGTATCATTAACGCAATTCTTGTCGGCGATGCGGACAAAATTGCCGCGGAGGCAAAACTTGTCAATCTCGACCTTGCCGACTATGAAATTCTCGACTGCAAGCAAGGTCCTGCAAAAACTGCACTCACAACAGTAGAACTTGTGTCTTCAGGTAAAGCGGACATCATGATGAAAGGTATGCTTGAATCAAGCGATTTTCTCCGCGCCGTGCTCAACAAAGAAATAGGACTGACAACAGGAAAAGTGCTTTCACATTCATACATTCATGAAATTCCCGGCTGGGACAGACTTATATTTGTCACGGACGGCGTTTTTAACACATATCCCGAGCTTAAAGAAAAAATTGGCATAGTCAACAACGTTGTGAAACTCTGCCATGCTTTCGGCATTGAAACACCGAAAATCGCATGCCTTGCGGCGGTTGAGGTTGTCAACCCGAAGATGCAGGCAACACTTGACGCTGCGGCACTTTCCCAGATGAACAGACGCGGACAAATTAAAGGCTGTCTGCTTGACGGACCTTTTGCGCTTGACAATGCAGTATCGGAAGAATCCGCAAAACACAAAGGCATTACCGGAGAAGTCGCTGGCCGCGCAGACGTCCTTATGGTTCCTGATATTGACTGCGGCAACCCGCTGTTCAAATCCATTGTCTATTTTGCAAAGAGCAAAACAGCAGGCATCATTCTAGGCACCAAAAAGCCTGTCATACTAACCAGCCGCGCAGACTCGGCAGAAACGAAATTCCTTTCAATAGCGACAGCCGTAGCAACAGCGTAAAAAGTAGGAGTATAGGGGCATAGGCGAATAGGAGTA
Source organism: Synergistaceae bacterium (assembly GCA_045642025.1). Classification (GTDB taxonomy): domain Bacteria; phylum Synergistota; class Synergistia; order Synergistales; family Synergistaceae; genus Equadaptatus. The sequence continues at coordinate 2,499 of JAZUIB010000060.1, read as the reverse complement.
TAGTGCGTTCCTTGCTTCGCAAGTCTTCAGTAAAAACAGAACCGTGTGCGTATGCACACGGCTCTATTTTCTTCAAATCTTGTTCTATTTCTGCCATAACTGCTTTTGGAATTTTTAGCCGACAGCGGCGCGAAGCGCGTTCTTGTCGTCGGTCGTTAGTCGTTTGTCGTTAGCTACTTTCGCTTTTCCGAAGTGCTAAGTGCGAGGTGCGCCCTTAAAGGTTCTAAAGCTACGCGCGCCACAACCCGTGCAGATTGCAGTATGCATACACCGCAACAACCGCATCATCATCGCAAAGGGCAAAACATGTCTTCGGTGCCTGTCCGGGCTTAAGCTCTTTTCTCTGATTGCCCTGCTTTGTCTGAAGTGAAATCCATTCAATATAATGCTCATCACCCATCGGGTGCTCAATTGAACCGACCGTAACGCAGACCTTACCGTCCTTCACTTCATAAACCGGAACATGCTTTTCAACAGCCGCGTCAACCGTGTTGGCCTTAATCTCTTGCATTACTTCACCGCAGCAGATAACAGGCACGTCTGTTTCCTTAACAACTGCGATAATCTTACCGCAATGAGCGCATTTGAAAAATCTCTGTTCCATAAACAACACCTCTTTCTGTATAGTCTGTATAGACAGAGCATAACGGCTCTGTTTGTTGTGCCACTATTATACAAAATGTTCTACGATATCGTAAATCCGCATAAATACCGAAAAAATAAGAATTAGTGAGAATTATTTATATTAACAAAATAATAGACAACGTGACAAAAGTTCCGAGTTTAGAGAAATTTCACATGGAAGTTATTTGTATTTCTTATCGAAAAGTTTCCTGTTCAGTCAAACAAAGTATTCCACGTTAAAATTTGACGACTGTCCGAAAGTTTGTTTTCTCTCCCAAATTTGCCGTTTAAGGCGGATGCTTTTGAATATTTTGAAAAACTATCCGCCTTAACTTGCAAATTTCATATGCAAGTTGTACAATACAGGTACCGATAAGGGTGGTGAAGGGTATGTTCAAAGACATCTATACCAGAAGGTTCTATCTGGACAAAATACGCGGCTTTTACAAAAGCGATTTGATCAAAGTCATAACGGGCATCAGACGCTGCGGCAAATCATGCTTTCTGAAATCAGTAATGAATGACCTTGAGGCGCAGGGTGTTGCGCCTGAGGATATCATTTACATTGATTTAGACAGACACGGCTTCAAAAGCATAAAAACGGCAGACGCGCTTGACACTGTAATTACGAAGCAAATAACCGACACCAGCTATAAATATATTTTTATAGACGAAATACAAAACGTACAGGATTTTGAAACCGTCATAAACGCCTTCAGAGAAGAGGGCAGCTGTTCTATCTTTATTACAGGTTCAAATTCATATCTTCTCAGCGGCGAACTTGTAACAAAACTGACAGGGCGGTACATTGAAATTGAACTGTTCACACTGAATTTTCATGAATACCTTGAGATGAAACATTTCCTCGGTAAACAAACAGGAAACATAATGGCAGAATTTACCGAATATATCAACAACGGAGGATTTCCGAAAACACTGGAATTCGACAGTGTCGCCGACAGAGAGTTATACCTTGGCAGCATTATACAGCAAATAATCCATAGAGACATAAAACAGCGCTGCAAAATCAGAAACCGGTCAGTCTTCGAGAAACTTATGTACTATCTTTTTAATAATTTCGGTGCCCCCGTAAGCCTCACGAACATACTGAACTACTTTAACAAGCAGGAAAAAATTGCGATACAGCCTGAGACTGTCAACAGGTATATGGAAATACTGGAAAATGCCAAACTGCTCTATAAATGCCCTCGATTTGACACAAAATCCAAGAAAGCCCTGCATTTTGAACAAAAATACTACCTTGCAGATTTAAGCATCTGTTATGCAAACAATGTTGACCACAGAATTAACTATGGACCTGTGCTTGAAAATGTCCTGTACACCTATCTGAGGTCAAAAGGTTACCTGCTGAGCACAGGCAAGGTCGGACAGCTTGAATGCGATTTCATCGCGCGCAAAAACACTGAGTACTGCTACATACAAGTTTCAATGTCAATTGCCGACAAAACAGTTGAAGACAGAGAATACAGACCATTTACCGCAATAAAAGACAATTACCCGAAGTATCTCTTTACACTTGACCCGTTACTGCAAAAAAGGGACGGTATAATTCACAAAAATCTTGCGGACTTTTTAGCTTCAGATTCTGAGCTGTGACAGCCAAAATGCACACAAAAAACAGGAACCCTTTCGGGTTCCTGTTTAGTTAGACAAAGTTTTCTAAGATAGATTAACCTAAATTAGAATTTGACGTCGGTCTGGAACATAACAACTCGATCTTTGCCTGAGAGACCTGCATATTCGCCTGCGTACCTGCATGGCGTACCTGCATACATAAAAAAGAAAACAAAAGCAACAGTTTGACAAAGTCGCAATACCCTGTATAATATCCTTAACAAAGAGGTGTTGCCGGCA
>JAZUIB010000059.1:0-43592 GCA_045642025.1 Synergistaceae bacterium | reverse complement strand
GAACGTTTGTTCGAAAACAGTCAAATTTGCGGACAAACGGACGACAGTCAGTTATTTTGACAGTTGAGCCGTTTGTTCGCAATGGAGATGTACAGAAAATAAAAAAGCACCTCAGCCAAAAACTGAGGTGCTTTTTTTAATACATATTATGTCCGTCATTCTGCGGAAATCCGTTAGGATTTAGCGCAGAATCCAGTGTCGTTATCTTCTAAAATCCTGACAGGCTTCGCCCGTAAAGCCGCTGGATGCTGCGCTGCACTTCGTGCCCGCAGCAAGACAAACCTTTTTTACCGTCATTCTGCGGAAGTCCGTTAGGATTTAGCGCAGAATCCAGTGTCTTTATCTCTATTACAACTCTATTCTAATCCAAGAATGCGTCTGCCAATATGCCACATAATCTCACCCCTAGAGTCGGGCGGAATCATCCTCCATTCGGAGTATACATTAGAAGAATCTGCAACTGTGCTGTCTTTTGCGTAGCATGCTGACGATATCACTCTATATGCAGGTTCATCAATTTTATACTCTACATACTGTACAAAATAAGCCGGTGTTTTGGAAGATCTCAAACCTTTTTTATATTCAGCTTGTTTTTGCGGAGTGCGCAAAATTATTTTATGCCACATTCTAAAGATGTTTCCTGTTTGTCTGACTGAAGATACATCTATGGAACAAATAAATTCGTTGTTTCTGTCTATTTCCACCCAGTTAGCCGCAAGAGCTGTTGAAACGCAGGTTATTGCCATAAGTGCCGCAAGTATGAATACAGTCAACTTTTTCATTCTGTCCACCACCTATTATATGATAGCACCATTATACAGCAAAATAAAAAACAGGGCAGATGTTCTGCCCCATTTCCTTCAATCGTCATTCTGCGGAAGTTTGCCCCCGCCGGCATTCTGCGGACGGCGCAGCCGTAGCGCAGAATCCAGTGTCTTTATCTTCTAAAACCTACGGGCTTCGCCCGTAACGCCGCTGGATGCTGCGCTGACGCTTCGCGTCCCGCAGCAAGACAAACCTTTTTTAACCGTCATTCTGCGGACGTCGCAGCCGCAGCGCAGAATCCGGTGTCGTTTACTCTCCTTTTACTACTCTATTCTAATCCAAGGATAACTCTGCCTGCGTGCCACATATCGTCACTAAACGAGCCGGGCGGACACATATTCCATTCGTAGTATTCACCACTAGAATATATAACTGTGCCGTCTTTTGCGTAAGTTGTTGACGATATAATTCTACTGGCAGGTTCATCAATTTTATACTCAAAATAGCTTACAATATAAGCCGGAGTTTTGGAAGACCGCAAAATTTTTTTAAATTCAGTTTGTACTTTCGGAGTGCGCACAATATATTTCACCCACATTCTAAAGGTGTTTCCAGTTTGCCTGACTGAGGATACATCTATGGAATAAATATATTCTTTGGTTCTGCCTATTTCCACCCAGTTTGCTGCAAGAGCTGTGGAAACGCAGGTTATTGCCATGAGTACCGCGAGTATGAATACGGTCAGTTTTTTCATTCTGTCCACCACCTGTTATTTGATAACAATATTATATAGCAAAATAAAAAAACAGGGCAGATGTTCTGCCCCATTTTCTTCAATCGTCATTCTGCGGAAGTTTGTCCAACCCCTCTGTCATTCTGCGGACGGCGCAGCCGTAGCGCAGAATCCAGTGTCGTTATCTTCTAAAATCCTGACGGGCTTTGCCCGTAACGTCGCTGGGCACTGCGCTGACGCTTCGCGTCCCGCAGTGAGACGAGGATTTTCAGCCCTTGATGCTGCGCAAAATCTGCGATTTTCGCAGCAAGACGAACCTTTACATTATCATTTACATAATTCCTGTTTTAGGACAATGAGTTATTCATGGTTTGAGTTTATCAGGGACACTGAGAAAATGAGTAAACTCGGGCAGTCTTTAAGGATAAGCGTTAATCGCTGAATGCCGCCGGTTACTCGTAAATTTCTACGAGGAAATCTCTTTCTAATGCTTCGCGCAGGGACATTCTTTTAGGCGCGCCGAAGCGTTTTTCTTTTCCGTCTTTTATCAGTGTGATTGTGTTTGTGTCAGGCTCTGTCAACGGGTAGTTGGCTATTTTGCAGACTAGTTCTTTGAGTTGGGCGTTCGGCTGGTCAAGTATTTTGTCAAGCAGTCGTTTGCCGCTTCTGTTTTCTTTGTATATGTATGCTCCGTCAAGAAGATATTTTTCTATTTCTTTTAGGTCGTTTTCGTCTGTCTGCCAGCCGTTGTTTTTGACCGCAAGGAGTTTTTTTGCAAGTTCTTTGTTGAAGTAGTCGTGCCACAGCAGTTTCGGGCGTTTGTATTCGTAGGCTATGACTTCGGGGATTGTTTCTCCGTTGTCGAAGGTAAGTTCAGGTTTGTTTTCGGTGAGTTTTGCAAGGCTGTTTTGCAGACGTTTGAGCTGCCGCAGCGCTTTGTCACGCTCGAAGTGCCACACCATGGGCGGCTGCTGCGGTATGAAGTGGTTTTTCCATATCCAGTAGTTGCTTTCGTCTATTATTATGTCGCTTTGAACAGCATTCTGTCCGGGTATGTAAAGCAGATTTATTCTGCCTGAGTATTCGAGCGCGTAGAGCAGCGCGCGGACGCTGAATGTAAATGGCAGTTTGCAGCCGTTTACGAGCATTGAAACAGCAACTCTTTCAGCATGTGTTTGATTGTTTGTTATTTCGGCACGCAGCTGCAGTTTGTCTGGTTTGAACATTTTTACGCTCCGTTGACTGCCGCGTCAAAAATTTTCTGTAGTATTGTACTGACTTCTTCCGCAGTTTTGCTCACTTTTTCAATGCCTTCAAGCATTTTGACCTGGCTTGCCCCTGCAAGTTCTGCGTCGTTTATGTGCGGCAGGTTCATGTAAACGTTGTAGGCTGCCGATTTTGCGGCTGCCTGTGCAAAGAGTGCCGCAGCTCCTGCGTCGCTTATTGCATTGGGATTGCCGTATTTTGCCGCAGTCAGCGCAAGTTCCGCTGTCTGAGCGCAGGCGTCTATCATTTTGAGCGGCACTTCTGTTGAGAGGCGTATTGCGTCTTGCATGGCGCTTTTTCTGGCGCGTTTTTCCAGTTCTGTTTCGCGTTTCATTTTAAGCGCTCTTGCATAGAAACTGTATGCGTCTATGTCTTCCTGCATAAGTTTTATGAAACGCTGACGCAGTTCTTTTGTTTCAGCAAGCAGCTGCTGCATTACAGGCTCTTGCTCTGCGTATTTTTCTTTGCCGGTTGTTAAATTCGCCACCATGGACACTAGAGCGGCAGAAAGCGCGGCGCAGACTGCGGAAGCGCTTCCTCCCCCGGGCGCCGGCGATTTTGACGACAGTTCTTCAAGGAATGTTTTGATTTCAGTGTTTTCAAAGTTCATTGCAGGGCCTCCTTTTAGTACCACATTGTGGCATCTCCGAATGAGAAAACTCTGTATTTTTGTTCCATGGCTTCTTTGTATGCCGCCATAACGGTGTCGTAGCCTGCAAATGCCGCAACGAGCATAAGCAGTGTGCTTTTGGGCAGATGGAAGTTGGTGATGAGTGCGTCAACTATTTTGTAGTCAAAGCCGGGGCGGATGAAGAGGTTGGAGTTCATTATTCCGGGTTGTATTCTGCCGTATTCTGCCGATTTTTCGGCAAAGCTTTCAAGTGTTCGCACAACTGTTGTTCCGACTGCGATGACGCGTCTGCCTTCTGTTTTTGCGCGGTTTATTTTTTCTGCCGTTTCAGGCGGTATTTCGCAAAGTTCAAAGTGCATTATGTGTTCGTCTACGTTGTCTGTTTTCACAGGACGAAATGTGCCGAGCCCCACCTGCAACGTTACAAAGGCATGTTCAACGCCAGACGCGTATATTTTTTCGAGCAGTTCGTTTGTGAAATGGAGTCCTGCCGTGGGTGAGGCAACGGAATTTTCTTTTTCGAGTTTTGAGTAAACTGTCTGGTATTCTTCGGAGTCTGCTGTGCTGTGTGTTATGTAGTGAGGAAGCGGCGTCTGTCCGTTTTTGTGTATGACGTCAAGCGCATTGTCTTCTTTTGAGAAGGTGATGTAGCGCAGTCCGTCTTCCAGACGTTCGCCAACTGTTACCACACTGCCTCCGGTTAGTGTAACTTTTGTACCTTCCGGAAGTTTTCTTCCAGGTTTTACGAGTGCTGTCCATTTGTCCTGATTTTCAGACACAGGCGAGAGGAAAAATATTTCTACTTTTGCGCCTGTTCCGTTTTTTCTGCCTTCAAGGCGCGCGGGGAGCACTCTGGTGTCGTTCATTACAAGCAGGTCGCCGGGCTTGAGGTAATCAGTGACATCGCGGAAAATTCTGTGTTCAATTTTTGCCGTTTCTTTGTTTATCACCATTAGGCGCGCGGAATCACGCGGAGATGCCGGATTTTGCGCTATCAGCGTCTCGTCAAGGGGGTAATCAAAGGTTGAGGTTTTGTTGAAATCTGGTTTCATCAGTAATGTTCCAATATGAGTCCGGGGAAATAGTATTCGAGTATCTGCTGATATGTCCAGCCGTTGTCAGCCATTATTTTTGCCTGCCACTGAGGAAGCCCTACGCCATGCCCCCAGCCTCTGCCTGTAAAGGTTATTGTTTCTCCGATTGTGTATGCAGACTGGTTCACGATGTTTGTTTCTGCCGGCATAGCATGTATCTCTGTCTGTACTGCGGTTTTCTGCGGCTGTTGTGTGTTTCCCGTTTTTACGTTCTGCGCCGTGTCAAGGCGTTTCATTCCAAGTTCGATATATTCGTCAATTTTTTCTGGTTTTGCAAGCATTTTCATGTATTCGTCAACAGTAAACAGCCTGTTGTCAGCAAACCAGTCAAGTTTTTCATGTTTGTTTTCTGGCATTGTGCTGCGGTCAATCACACGCTTTCTGCCTATGTAATTTATATGCCGTAACGGCGTTTTTGTCGTTGTTCGCACAACTGACTTCTGCGGTGCGCTTTTGCCGAAATTTACCATTGTGCTTTTCAGTCCTGCCGCTGTTCTGAATTTATTGCCGTTTAGTTTGATTCTGCCATCTGTTCCGACAATTTCGAGCGACATTATTCGTCCGCTTTCGTCACGTTGGATGTTCTCAAATGACAGAAGTTGTCCGACATTGATCTGACGTGAGGACAACGCATCTTCAAGTTGTGCGCGCGACATGCTTTTCTGCCAGAAACTGTGAGCGGTTTTCACTTGAAATTTATCAGGCCTTGTAATGAGATACGGGATTTTTGTGCCGCCCCATACTTCGTTGTTCCCCGTTGTGCAGCCACCGCTGTCAGCGTGGTAAAAGACTGAGGCTGTCTGACCGTTGTATTTGAGCACAAGCCCTGCAGTTTCCGTAACAGCTCTGGTGGGCGCGTCATTTGACGAGAAATCTGCGGCCGCTGTTTTGTTTCCGTGCCCTGCCTTAAGTTCAAAGGTGCGGGCAAGCACTGCCTGTGCTTTAAGTGCTTCTATATTCCAAGAAGGACTCATTTCCTTTTTGACATGCGTGAGGACATAGCCTTCATAACCTGCGTCAAAATCCTGCGCCTGTGCAGTGCCGCAGAGTATAATAATTATTGTGAATAAAGTTAGATATTTTTTCATTTGAACCGTGAAAAGAAATGCAGAATTAAAGAAATTACAATGCTCACAATAAGCATCGTACCAAAAGGGGCAAAAACTGTAACTTTTTTGCCGTGATATGTTATGTCACCAGGCAGTTTTCCGAACGGAATTGAAAATTTGCCGGCAAGCATAAGAATTACGCCTGCAATGATTAGAAGCAGTCCGAAATATATCAGTGTTCTGCCAAGCTGCTGCATTATTCTCCGTCCGTAGTGAGCAGCTGTGTCTGCTGATACTGCATGTAGTCTTTGGGTACAGGTTTTCCGAGATATGCCCATGCGCCTTTTGTAGCCTTACGTCCGCGCGGTGTACGTTCAATAAGCCCTTTCTGTATCAGATACGGCTCGTATATATCTTCTATTGTTCTCATGTCTTCATTCAAAGCAGCAGCAAGCGTGGACAATCCTACAGGACCGCCTTCGAACAGTTCTACTACCGCCGTGAGGTATTTTCTGTCGCTGTCATCAAGCCCTTCCGCGTCAACGCCGAGCATATTCAGTGCTTCGTTAGCCGTTGCGCGGTCTATAATTGTCATATTTTTTACTTCAGCAACGTCGCGTACACGTCTCAAAAAGCGCAGCGCAACACGGGGAGTGCCGCGTGAACGCAGCCCTACTTCTTCTGCCGCGTCGTCATTTATGCCAATTCCAAGCACAGAGGCGCCGCGTTTTACAATATCTGTAAGTTCTTCCGGAGTGTATAGTTTTAGCTGTTCTGAAATACCGAAACGCGCTCTGAGCGGCGAGGTGAGAAGCCCCAGCCGTGTTGTGGCGCCTATAAGCGTAAAGCGCGGCAGCGTAAGTGAGATGCTGCGTGCAAGAGGTCCTTTGCCTGTAATTATTGAAAGTGAGAAATCTTCCATTGCGGGATACAGGATTTCTTCAACATTCGGCGGCATTCTGTGAATTTCATCTATAAAGAGCACATCGCCCGGCTGAATGTTTGAAAGAAGAGCCGCCAAATCGCCGGCACGCTCCAAAGCAGGTCCTGTAGTCACCCGCAGATTGCCTTTCATTTCCTTGGCAATAATTCCTGCCAAGGTTGTTTTTCCCAATCCCGGAGGACCATAGAAAAGTACATGGTCAAGCGGTTCTTCGCGCTGCTGCGCGGCTCTCATAAAAATGCTCAGTTTGTCCTTAAGCTCTGTTTGACCGACAAATTCTTCCAGCGCAAGCGGACGCAGAGACTGAACGTCAAGTTCTTGTTCAGGCTCATAACGCATTCTTTCCATAAATTTTTCATCGGGTTCGGGGTACATCATTGTCCAAATCCTCCGTTAACGTCTCTGGAGCATGCCAAGGGCACTTCGCAGAAGTTCAGATTCTGTCCATTCTCTGTCCGCGTCTGCTGTGCCTTTTGAGAGAGCAACCGCACGTGCTGCTTCGCTCTGTGAGAAGCCAAGCCCCACAAGCGCGTCAATGACAGAGCTGTCAAAACTGCCTGCGGCAAAGGAAACAGAAGAGGCTCCCGCTTCCGGAAATTTTTTTGCAATTTTGTTTTTCAGTTCAAAGCATATACGCTCTGCCCTTTTTACGCCAAGCCCCGGTGCTGAGAGAAGCTGTGGGGAGGCGCTTGTAATCGCCTGAATTATATCGTTGAAATTATTGTGTCTGAGAACGGTTATGGCAAGTTTTCCGCCCACTGTCTTTACCTGCACCAGTTCAAGGAAAAGTTCTTTCTCGGTTTCGTCCGCAAAGCCGAACATACTGACACCGGCATCACTTATCTGCATATAGGCGGAGCAGCTGAGTTCTTCTCCTGCAACGGCATTTGTGATAAGAGCTTTTGAGGCATAAACCTGTATGCCAAAGCCAGAAACATCAAGTATTATGCTGTCATCTGTAACGGATAGCACTTTTCCGCGAAGTGAACTGATCATTTTACAACCCTCTCAGAATATTGTTGTCAAAATTTGAAACTGTCATTCCGGCAATAGCTATTGCCAGTGCATCTGCTGCATCGTCAGGGGTGGGACGCTTTTGGAGTCCTAAAATTTTTGCCACCATGCCTTGCACTTGTATTTTTTCGGCAAGTCCATAACCGCATACTGCCATTTTTACGTCAGCAGGCTTAAGTTCATAAGGCTCAAGCCCTAATTCTGACGCATACAGCAGAATAATTCCGCGCGCCTCCCAAACCATTTCCGCCGTTGTAACGTTTCTTCCGAAAAACAGTTTTTCAACTGCAAAAACATCCGGTCTGTACTGGTCAAGGATTATGTGAAGTTCATCATAAAGGCATTTTAGGCGCTGCGTAATCGAAACTTTTGTCGGAGTTTTGATAACACCGTATGTTTCACACACAAGTCTGTTGCCGTATTGCGAAATCACTCCATAGCCGCAAGTACCAAGCCCTGGGTCTATGCCCAGGGCTCTGCGCGCATTTTTTGCTGAATTAGTCAAGTTCGGCAAGAATTTCTTCCGGAATTACAAAGTTGGCATAAACTGCCTGAACGTCATCTTCTTCTTCAAAACGTTCAACAAGTGAAAGCATTTTCTGTGCTTTTTCTTTGTTGTCGATTGTTACGGTGTTTTTGGGAATCATGTTGATTTCCATTGAATCAACATTGTAGCCTGCATCTTTGAGCGCCTGTGCAACCTTGGCAAGCATTGTCGGCTCGCAGGTAACTTCAAAGCCTTCGTCTCCAGCAGACATATCGTCCCCGCCTGCGTCAAGAACTGCCATAAGGAGTTCTTCTTCGTCAATGCCGTCTCCGATGACCTGAATAACGCCTTTGCGGTCAAAGTTCCATGCAACACAGCCCATTTCACCAATTTGTCCGCCGCATTTTGTAAAAAGAGAACGCATTACAGGCGCTGTTCTGTTGCGGTTGTCAGTCATAGCATCTACTATAACTGCAACGCCGTCAGGCCCGTAGCCTTCGTAGTAAATTTCTTCCATAGGACCGCCAAGTTCCCCGGTTCCTCTTTTAATACCTCGTTCAATGTTATCAGCGGGAACGTTTCCGGATTTTGCACGGTCGATTGCAACCTTAAGACGGAAGTTTGCGTTGGGGTCTCCGCCGCCTTCACGTGCTGCTGCTATAATGTCTTTAATAAGTTTCTGGAATGCTACTCCTCTTTTTGCATCCTGTGCTTCTTTACGGCGTTTAATACCTGCCCAGTGTGAATGTCCTGACATATTTATCACCTCATATTAGAATTTGTTTTTAACAAGAACATTGCCTGTACATAAGCACAGGTTCGGAGGAAGCGAAACGCGCTCTACCGACCACGACTTCGCTTGTTTCTGGTTGTTCTCGCAGTATCTTTTTCGCAGCATGCATTCAACTCCGTGTCTTGCGATTTTTACCGGATTATTTTACCACAAAGCCAGATGTTTTTAATATTTCCCTATTGAGGCAACCATTACTGCCTTAATCGAATGCAAACGGTTTTCCGCCTCGTCAAAAACTTTTGAAAATGATGCTTCTAGCACATCTTCTGTTACCTCGCTGCCCTTGACTGCAGGCAAACAGTGGAGAAATATTGTGCTGTCTTTGCCTGTCGCTTTCATAAGTTCCATGTTTACCTGATAAGGGGCAAGCAACTTTTTGCGTTCTTCATACTGATCTTCTTCACCCATTGATGCCCATACGTCTGTGTAGATTGCATCAGCGTCTTTAACAGCTGCTTTGGGATCAGCGGTAATTTCTATGTTTGCGCCTGTTTTGTCTTCTTCGGCAATTTTCCTGCATTCTTCGACAAGCTCAGGAGCTGTCCAAAGTTCCTTCGGCGCACAGACAACAAAATGCATTCCGCATTTTGCCGCTCCGATCATAAGTGAATTTGCCATATTGTTGCGTCCGTCACCCATAAAGACAAGTTTAATACCCCTCAGTCCACCGAGCTATTTCTATCTTGTAAGCTAGTCCTCAAGTGGCTGGGTCGGAAGTTAATCGTCCGTCAGACCGTTCCACACGGCAACTCCAGAATATTTTGCAAGGTCTTCAACGGTTTTCTGGCTGAATCCGCGAAATTCTATTCCGTCAAACATACGGCCAAGCACGCGCGCAGTATCCTTCACGTCTTCCTTGTGACCAAGCTGAATATCATTACGGCCAAGATATTCTGAATGCCCGCCTTCGTCGATTGTTGCAACAGTAAAAGCACAGCGTGTGCGAGTTGAGGGTTTCTCAAAAATAAGAGCTATGTTTTTGCCGTCAAGTGCATGTCCCCTCTCCCCAGATTTCTTTTTGCGCTTCAGCTCCGCGGCAAGGTCAATGAGATACTCAATTTCCTGCGGTGTATGGTGCTTCATGGTGAGAAGATGACGTCCGTGCAGCTGTTCTTTCATTTATTTTGCCTCCTTAAATGCACTTACAAGTTCTGCAAGCTTATTTTCAAATTCTTCCGTCGTTGCATTGCAAAATGTTTTTCCGTGTATAAACATTACAAAACCTGACGGGGTGCCTGCGATACCGATGTCAGCATTTGCAGCTTCACGCGGGCCGTTGACTTCGCAGCCCATAACAGCAACATTAGTACCGTCAGGTAAATCATCCGGCAAAAGTTTCTGAACTCTTTCAGACAGACTCATAACATCTATTCTGCGCCTTCCACAGGTCGGACAGCTGACGAGATTATAACCGTGTTTGCGTATTCCAACCGCATTTAATATATAATATCCCGTTTTAACCTCATCAACAGGGTCGTTCGTAAGGCTGACGCGTATTGTATCACCTATTCCCTGCAGTAACATAGCGCCAATTCCGACAGAACCTTTTACAACACCTGAAACTCCTCCGCCTGCCTCCGTAATTCCTATATGTTGAGGGAAATTCCAGCGTTTTGCAAGTATATTGTTTGCTCTGATATTCTCCTGAACATTGCTCGATTTTGCGGAAATGATAATGTTGTCAAAATTATTGTCAAGCAACAGTCTGATCTGCTCTTCAACAGCGGACACAAGCGCAAGCGCGCGGTCACCCCCTGCCGCTGCAAGCTGCTTAGTATTAAGCGACCCTCCGTTTGCGCCTATTCTTATAACAGTACCGTTCACCTTTGCCGCCTTTACTATTTCAGGGACCGCTGTTTCGCTATTCATGTTACCAGGGTTAATTCTGATTGACGGGCACCCCGAGTCAATGGCAGAAAGCGCAAATTTATGGTTAAAATGAATATCCGCCATGAGCCTCAGCTTTGAACGTTTTATAAGTTCACGGAAATTTTCGGCAATCTCCATTGAAGGAAAGGCGACTCTTGCAAGTTCACAGCCAGCTTCACGCAGACGCTCCGTTTCTTCAAAACAGGCGTCTGTGTCAGACAACCGCGTTTTGAGCATACTTTCCACTCTTACAGGATATCCTCCGCCTATTTTTAATCCGTTAATATCAACCGTTTTTGTACTCATAAGCATACCCCGAATTATTTTATTAGTCTGATTATATCAAGTCCTGTTACATATACAATCAGCAAAAGCAGAAGTATAAAACCGGCATAGTGCACTGCCGCTTCGAACCGCGGCGATACTTTTCTGCCTGTAAGCATTTCAACAAGCGTAAAGACTATACGCCCGCCGTCCAATGCGGGGAACGGCAGTAAATTCACAAGTCCGAGATTAAGATTTATGACTCCCAGAAACATAATAAATGTCCAGAATCCCTGTTTTGCGGCTTCTCCAGACATTACGGCTATTCCCAAGGGACCGGAGATCTCATCTTTAGATTTTCCCAAAATTATTCTGCTGATAGACATTACAATCTCATAGCTCATATTGAATGAATATTTCAGTGCTTCGCGCATAGACCTGAGAACAGAAAAACGGATTTTCACCGGCTGAATACCAAGCAGCCTTCTACCCTGTTGTCTGTTGTAGGGCACAAACACATCTGCTTTGCAAAGTTCTGTTCCTCTCAGATAAACCAGTGATATTTTATCTGTTTTAATCACGGCAAGAGTTTTGCTTATATCTGCCCAAGCATTAATTTCAATACCGTTAATACTTTTGATAACATCTCCGCTGCGAAGCTGAATTTCAGCAGCCGGAGTATTTAACATAATATTTCTGACAGTCGCAGACTGAACGTCAAAAACGCCGTTAGCAAAAAGATATCCGCTGAAAAGCAGCCAGGCAAGCACAAGGTTGACAAAGATACCTCCTGCAAGTATAAGAAGTCTTTCCCATGGCTTTTTTGCATACAAAGCTCTTTCACGGGGAATATCGCTTCTGATGTTCTCAGCATCTTCGTCTTCACCTTCAAGTTTTACATAACCGCCTACTGGAAAAGCACGGATAGAATATTTCGTCTCTACGCTCTGTTTTGAAGCAAGCAAAAATCCCATACCAAATGAAAATTCATGCACATAGACATTTCTCCATTTTGCGGCAAGGAAATGACCTCCTTCATGAGAAATAACACATATTCCGATTACAAGCAGAAACGATACTAAAGTAACTATCATAATTATCTATCCTCTTTTGGCACAACAGACTGTCGCAAGTCTTTCTCCTTCATACACAAGTTCAATGGCATCTTCAAGCGTTTCGGGGCTTCTTCCCTGCCATACGGACAGTGTTTCTTCTACAACTTCTGCAATTTCAGTAAACGCAATTTTTCCTGCAAGGAAATTTTCAACCGCAATTTGGTCTGCACCTACAAGCAAAGCAGGGTAAGCCCCGCCATTTTTGCCGGTCTCAAGCGCAATACGAAAACAGGGGAATAATTCTGTGTCAATTTCCATAAATTTTAGGTTAAGACCAGCCGGATTAAGAGGTTCAATATTACGTTCAATCATCGGAAGTTTTTCAGGCCACGCAAGCGCACAAGCCGACGGGAGCCGCATATCAGGTGCTGAGAGCAGCAATTTCGTCGTACCGTCAATAAACTGAACCAACCCGTGTATCTGTGATGTGGTATGCACCAGTGCGCTCACTTTATCCTGTTTTATACCAAAAAGCTGCGCGGCTTCAATACATTCGATGCCCTTGTTCATCAGTGTTGCGCTGTGTATCGTAATTTTGGCACCCATATTCCATGTAGGATGCTTCAGGGCATCTTCCGGTTTTACGCTTTCCATCTTCTCTCTGGTGTAATTGCGGAAAGGGCCTCCCGAAGCAGTCAGCCACAGTTTTTCAATTTCAGCTTTCGGGGTGCCTTCCATGCACTGCCATACAGCACTGTGTTCGCTGTCAATGGGTCTCAACTGATTTTTATACTGAATGAGCGGCATAACCCACGGACCAGCTACAACTATACTCTCTTTGTTTGCGAGTGAAACTTTTTTACCCGCTTTAAGTGCACACTGTAAAGCAGGAATTGCCGATGTCCCTGAAGATGCAAATACGACCTGATCAACGTATGGAGAGATAGCAATTTCGGACAGTCCCTCAACTCCGGAAAGACAGGTAAAATCATTGTCCGAAAACGGTAATTCGGGATTGCTGAGACAAAGGATTTTTGAAGAAAAAGCACGTCCGAGTTCTTTTAATTTTTTTTCGTTTGAATTTGCGGCAAGCGCAACTACATTAAAACGCTCTGGAAAACGCGCACATATATCCAAAACGGAAGTGCCTACGCTTCCTGTTGCTCCTATAACCGCTATATTCTGCCTTTTAATATCCGCTGTCATAGCACAAACAGTCCGAAAATAATGTAGGCAACGACAGCATTAACAAGTATGCTGTCAAAACGGTCAAGCATACCGCCGTGCCCCGGAATGATGTTTCCTGAATCTTTAACATTAGCTTCACGTTTAAGGACAGACTCTGCAAGATCACCTATTTGTCCGAGAACACCGCAAAAAATTCCGAGTGCGAGTGTATGAAGCAGAGGAAGAGTGAAAACAAGGGCGCCAATAAGTGCGCAAAGCACGCAGGCAACTGCCCCGCCTAATGTTCCTTCCCAAGTTTTTTTAGGGCTTACTTTCTCACAGAGTTTATGTTTCCCAAAGCGTCTGCCGGTAAAATACGCAAAGACATCACATGACCAGGTGCAAAAGAAAATTACAACAAGAAGTGCCTGCCCGAACGGCAAATCACGCAACAGTGCAAGATAGCACCAAGGCAGAATAACATAGGCAACTCCGCCGATAAAGTTGCCTATGCTGCGAAGCGCTCCGCTTTTACCTGTACGCTGTCTGTCCCATACCTCATCAAAAAGCAGCACTATAACACAAACAGAAGCAAAAACAAGTATCCAGCCTGTTTCATGCTTAACCAAAACTGCATAAAAGGTAGCCGCAGCGAGAAGAAACATAAGTACAGGGGAATATTTATGATCAGCTGCGGTAAGTTTGTAAAATTCCCAGAGAGATAACAGTGCAGCAAACGCGCAAAGTTCTGACCAGAAAGGATTACCAAGCCATATTCCTCCAAGAATAGCAGCAACGACAAAAATACTGCCGAATATCCTCACCGGCAAATCCGAATTTTTAGCAGCCATAACGTCTGCTCCTTCCATAATATTCATCTATGGCCTTTTTAAGTTCATCTTTACCGAAATCAGGCCACAGGGTGTCTGTAAAATAGTATTCGCTGTACGCGCCTTCCCAAAGCCAGAAATTGCTCATGCGAAACTCCCCGCTGGTACGTATCAGCAAATCCGGATAAGGCAGATCCGGCAGATACATTGCACGGCTTAAATCATCTTCTGTGACTTCGGAAACGCCGCTTTTAATAAGCCTGTTTACGGCATCAGTAATTTCTCTGCGTCCGCCGTAATTCAAACAGACAATCATCTGAATTGTGTCATTTCCTGCCGTTTTCTCTTCCATATTGCACAAAACAGAGATAATTTCCGAAGGCAGTTCGGTAATTACACCTGCAAACCGCACACGCGCATTTTCTTTAATAAGCTCGCGCAGTTTAAGCTTCGCATACAACTTAAACAACCCCATAAGCCCAGAAACTTCGTCATTGCTTCTGTTCCAGTTTTCGGTAGAAAAAGCATAGACTGAAAGATATTTAATACCAAAATCCTTGGCTGCGCGAAGCGTTTTTTCAAGTGCCTTTACACCAGCGTGGTGTCCCATTAAAGTCGGTAAGCCGCGTTTTTTTGCCCAGCGTCGGTTTCCATCCATAACTATGCCAATATGTTCTAGTTTTTTTTCTTCCATAGCCGCTAACCAAAAATTGTATCGCTGAGTCTGCCGTTTTCTTTGTAATAATCCCACTGTTTTTTGACTTCTTGAATATCAAGCCATGTGAGATGTTTCGGGCCACCTTCTTTTGAAGTATTATTGCGAAGTAAGTAGCTTGGGTGAAACATTGGCATAACAGCAGCTCCACGCCACTGAAACCACCTTCCGCGAAGCTTTGTGATACCTTCCGTGGTTTTAAGTACCCAGCGCAGCGGTGTATTGCCAAGCAGAACAATAAGCGCAGGGTTCATTATCATTAACTGTGTCTGCAAGTGTTCATTGCAGCATATCATTTCTTCGGGAGCAGGCACTCTGTTTTCCGGCGGACGGCACTTAACAATGTTAGTTATATACACATCTTTTCTGTCTATACCGGCAGCAGAAAGTATTTGCGTCAGCAGTTGACCTGCACGGCCGACAAACGGAAGCCCCTGCTCATCTTCATCAGCGCCAGGTCCTTCGCCTATAAACAACAGGCTGCTTTTCGGATTACCGTCTCCGAACACGACCTTGCTGCGTGTTGATGAAAGCGGACATTTGTTGCACGCAAGAGTTTTGTTTCTTGCAGTTTCCCATAAAATTTCTGCGGCCTTATCTCTTTCTTCATTGGTTAACCCAAACAATTTTTCGTTCAAAGCAAAACCTCCACTACACTGACATTAATTTTTTTGATATCAAGTCCCGTAAAATAGCGTGTACTTACCGCTACGCGTTTTTTTACGGCACCGGCAACTTCGAGCAAGGTCTTATCACCGGTAAGAGCTGTAATTTTAATTTCAATCAGAAGTCCGTCATCTTCAGGAGTTATTTTAAGTTCATTCACGGCAGCGACCTGATCTGTCCTCAAACTTACAAATTCAGCAAGCTGTTTAATTACATTCGGTTCTATGTGCATTTCACCGTAAAAGCTGAACGGAGGGCGTACGATCGTCTTTTCAGCCTCTTTTTCTTCACTGCCGCCCCAAAACACCTTAAGCTGCCCGACAAGTTTTCCCGCAAAATTTTTGCGTACAAGCGCATGTGAAACAGGGATAACGTGCTGACCTTTTCTGTAGCGTTCGCTGCGCGCTTTTTCCATTTCTTCATGCGTTGAGATATCTTCTATATGAATGGTGCGTAAAGGAAGCTTCATACCTAGTCTTCTGAGTATTTTATGTGCCATAGTATCAGAAGTTGCAATAATCATTACGCTGCACGGTGCAGCTTCCTTAAAATAATTAATGACTGCCTCACGGTGCGCCTCAAAATCAAAAATAGCACGACGAATGGCACTGACTTTGTTCAGTTCAGATTTTGCGCTTTTACCGCACACTATACTGCCTTTGTATATTACAAGGCCGTCATCTATAATATAGTCGGCATTAAACAGCATCGCGACATATTGCGCACGCTGGCTTTTTCCAGTACCTGCTGGTCCACTGAAAACATAGGTTTCAATATTGTCAAAAATTATTTTATTGTCTTCCAGCATTAATCCTCAATCAGGCTGATATTAGCACCAAGAGAATTCATTTTTTCAACTATATTTTCATATCCGCGCCATACATGGTGCAAATTTCCGACTTTTGTCACACCATCAGCTGTAATACCAAGCAATATCATAGCAGCTCCCGCGCGAAGGTCCGTGGCATAAACTTCAGCGCCAAAAATTTCTGATACACCTTCAACAATTGCCGTATTTTCCTGAACAGCAATTTTTGTTCCCATTTTGTTAAATTCAGGAACATGCATAAGCCGTGATTCAAATATTCCTTCATGTATAACACTAGTACCATCAGCAACAGAAAGCAGTGCCATAAACTGCGGCTGGGCATCTGTTGGAAATCCAGGATGCGGCATTGTACGAATTGAAACAGCTTTGAGTTTTCCGGCATACTCTGCGGTAATACTGTCAGGTGCCAACGTAAGCTTTGCGCCTATATCTTCAAGTTTTTGCAAAGCAACAGTAAGAAGCTGAGGCTCTATACCTGTAACTGTAACCTTGCCTTTGCTGAGAACTCCGCCGATAAGATACGTAACAGCCTCAATTCTGTCTGCTACTATAGAAGCTTTTGAAGATTTAAGGAAACGCTGTCCCATTATCCTGATATTAGGAGTACCATCTCCAAAAACAGGGACCCCCATGCCTCTAAGAGTTTCCGCTAAGTTGACTATTTCAGGCTCACAGGCTGCATTTTCAATTGTAGTGGAACCGTCAGCCAAAGCGGCTGCCATCATTATATTTTCCGTAGCTCCCACAGACGGAAAATCGAAAATAATATTTGTCCCTTTCAGTCTGCCGTTAGTCTCTGCATAAACAGCGCCGTCTTTAAGGGTAATAGCGGCCCCCATTGCTTTAAGGGCTTTTAGGTGGAAATCAATAGGACGGCTTCCTATGGCACAACCACCTGGAAGAGGCAGAATAACTTTTTGGCAACGTGCAAGAAGCGGACCAAGCACAAGAGAAGACGCTCTCATTTTGCGCACTTGCTCTGCCGGGGTATTCCAGTCAAGGTTCTCCGGAACATTTATTGTCATACTGCCGTTCTTAAACCTTACATCAGCGCCAAGCTGACGCAATAATTCTGCCATTGTACGCACATCCTGCAAATCAGGCACATTATCAAGTTCTAATGTTTGTCCCTTAAGAAGAATTGCAGCAGCCATAACAGGCAGAGCAGCGTTTTTTGCTCCCTGCACTTTGATAATTCCGTTAAGCGCTGTACCGCCTTTTATCAGCATTTTCTGCAATTATTCCACCATCTTTCTGTATTAAACTATCTGCTGTTACTTTATAATTTAAGTTATCTATTCATTTTTATCAAAATATTCTTTCAGTGACAGTGCTATTTGTTTTGATGCTGAACCATCTCCAAACGGCTGCGCATCACATTTCTTTTTGATTTCTTCCGCAAAAGTTTCATCTTCAATAAGACGCAGCGCGTTAGCCAGTATTTTATTACTATCGACACCAACAAGTATACCGCTGCCGTGTTCAACAGCTTCCGGGCGTTCTGTCACATCACGCAGAATGAGAAGCGGTTTTCTAATTGCGGAGGCTTCTTCCTGTACTCCGCCGCTGTCGCTGAGAATAAATTTTGCAGCATTCATAGTCCAGACAAAGTCAGGATAATCAAGCGGGTCACAGAGGATGACATGCCCCCTGTTTTCAAGATATTTTCTGATAATCTCTCTTACTGCAGGATTTTTATGCATCGGCACAACCATCCAAAGTTCAGGATGTTTATCAAGCAATTTCGTCAGCGCCATACAAATATCTTCAAGCGGCTGTCCCCAAGATTCTCTGCGGTGCGCTGTTACAAGTACAAACGGCGCATTGTCAGGAAGATTAGAAAGTATTTCTGGTTTTACGGTATGTTCCACCGTATAGTAAAGAGCATCAATGACCGTATTGCCTGTAACCGATATTTTAGCCTTGCAGTTTTCATTAACGAGGTTCTGTTTTGCTGATTCTGTCGGCGCAAATGCCCATGTAACCAGCCTGTCACATAGCACTCTGTTCATTTCCTCAGGAAAAGGAAGATAAATGTTGTTACTGCGAAGCCCTGCTTCAACGTGCCCAATTTTTATTTTTCTGTAAAACGCCGCCAAAGCAGCAGCAAATGTTGTTGTTGTATCCCCGTGCACAAGAATCGCATCGGGCTTTGTTTTGTCAAGATATTCTCCTGCACCGGTAAGGACTGACGATGTAATATAATCCAACGACTGTGCCTGCTTCATAATATGAAGATTTATATCCGCTGTCAGGTTAAAATACCCTAATGCTTGGTCGAGCATATCTGAATGCTGACCTGTAGCAAGAATTTTAACGTCAAAGTCTTCTACCTCACGCAATGCCATAACAACCGGTGCCATTTTAATAGCTTCCGGACGTGTACCAAACACACAAACTATCTTTCTGCGTTTACCTTCAGACATTAAGACAACCTCCTGTTAATGATAGAACCATAGCAAATTTATTCTAATTTATTTTAAGTAATCGAAAACCAAGCAGTAAAACACAAAAATGCACAACAATAATTACAGCAAGTGTCTTGAATTTCGAAAATCCAATATCCTGCAATCTGTGGTGCGCATGTTTTCTATCTGGCATAAACGGAGAATTTCCTGTAAGAATACGTTGCGCCATAACAGAAAGCGTATCAAAAACAGGTGAACCGCCTATCAATAACAGACATATGCAGCTGCTGATATATGAACGCCCTATAAAATTAGGGTAAAAGCACCATACTATGTGCGAGGCACTGACAAAACCAAGCAGAGTACTTCCGCCATCACCAAGAAATGTCCTCGGAAACGGAAAATTCCACAAAAGTACAGCAAAAAACAAAGTTGCAAGCGAAAGCCACACAAAATTTTTCCCTGCACAAAAAGCCAAGAGCGCAGTAACAAGAGAAAGAGACAAACAAAGTCCGTCCATGCCATCTACAAAATTATAAGCATTTGTCATACCTGTGATCCAAGCTACCAGCAGAAGTTTCTGCCAAAGAGGCAACGGAACGGAAAAAACCACACATACAGCCGCAAATATCTGAAAAAAAAGTCTGAGCAGCGGAGGCAGCGGATGCATATCGTCCATGTAGCCTACTATAAAAATCAACGAGGCTCCAGTAGCAATAAACTGCACCTCTGCTCTTGAACTTCCATTAAAAAGTGCCCATAGTATATAACCACTCCACAAAACAATGCCAGCACCTCTAGGCATTATGCCGGTGTGTTTTTTTCTTCCTCCGGGAACATCAACCAGCCGGAATTTCTTTGACAGAGCAATAGATACAGAGGTGGCGATAAGCCCCCATAGGAACATTATAACTGGGAAAATATATTTTGAATTCAAGCCGCCGTGTTATTTGGTTCCAAAAAGTCTGTCTCCTGCATCGCCAAGACCAGGGACAATATAACCGTGATCATTAAGATGTGAATCAAGTGCCGCAATATAGATATCCACGTCTGGATGGACTTCATGGAATTTTTTGACACCTTCAGGAGCACCTATGAGACATACCAGTGATATTTTTCTGCCGCCACGTGCCTTTATGGAGGAAACCGCATCTGCAGAAGAGCCTCCTGTTGCAAGCATCGGGTCAACAACCAATATATCACGTTCTGATATGTCGTTGGGTAATTTGCAATAATATTCAACAGGTTTGAGTGTCTTCGGGTCTCTGTAAAGTCCTACATGACCGACTTTTGCGTTTGGAATAACCTCAAGGATACCGTCGACCATGCCAAGACCCGCACGAAGAATAGGAATTATGGCTAATTTCTTACCGGCAAGGCTGAATACTTTTGTCTTAGCGATAGGAGTTTCAATCTCAACCTCTTCAAGCGACAAATTGCGTGTTATTTCGTAGACCATAAGCCCTGCAATCTCTTTGACAAGGTCTCTGAAATCTTTCGATGGGGTATTTTTATTTCTCAGGATGCCAACTTTATGACATACAAGCGGGTGATCCATAATGATTGTGCGTCCGGAAATTTTTTCTTCCTCCCACGCTGATTTTGTAAAATGTTCTTGTTCATAGGTAGCAATTTTATCAAGTCTGCCGGAGTGACGTCCGCTTTCAAAACTTTCATTAAGCCACGTTTCCACAATTTCTTTTGCAACGCTGTAACCTGTAACACGACTGCCGATAACCAGCACGTTGGCGTCGTTATGACGACGGCTCATTTGAGCTGTGAAATGGTCATGACACAGAGCTGCACGAACGCCTTTGACTTTGTTTGCGACAATGCTCATACCAACTCCAGTGCCGCAGCAGAGAATCGCAGAATCAACCTTGTGCGAAGCTACCATTTCCGCAGCCTTGAAACCCCAGTCTGGATAGTCAACCTTCAAATCTTCTGATGATGTACCACAGTCAAGAGTTTCAATATTCTTTTCCGCGAGAAAAAGTTTTATTTCCTCTTTGAGACAAAATCCTGCATGATCGGAAGCCAATGCAATTTTCATAGTACCACCCTCTAAAATTTTATTTGCAAATCTTAAAGCTGAAACAAACGCCAAAAATCTGACTGCCGCCTGAAGTCTATGTCATATAACGCATATTCCCATGAAAGAATATATGCCGAGAGCTATCGACGCGGCAAAAATAAAACCAAGAAGCACGCGGAGATAAAACAGGAACGCGGCCCCGCCGGGCCATTTGCCGCTGCCGATATTCACGACGATACGCGAAATGAAAAGCGACAACACAAACAACGCGACAGCAGCAAACGCTTGAAGATTAACCCTCGGAATCCCCGAAAGAAATTCCATCGTATTCCCGCCCTTCGTGCTCGTATTTCAAGTGTATATGATACCTCTCAAAACGCGATATGTCTAACACTTTCCGCAAAACTTCAAAACAAAAGCGGCGCGGACAAAACCGCGCCGCTTTGTTGTTTCTTTTCGCTTGCAGCAGCTCTATTTCCCAAACTCGTACCACGCACCGAGGTTTACGCCTATACTGTCGCGTTTGCCTGTTGCGCCTGTCAGTCCGAGTTCTACTTTCCACGGACTGTTTGCTTTGTGATATTTGAAGCCTATTTCCGCTATGCCGCTTCCGCCTTTGTAGTCCGGCTCAAGTATCGCGTATTCGCCCATTCTGCCTTTGGCAACTCCGTCAAATTCGTATTCGTAGGCAAGGCCGCCATAGAATTTTATGCCTTTGGCGTTTTCTTTGCTGTTGTAACGGAAGCCTGTGCGCAGTCTGTGACTGTTTATCGCGTCAAGGTCAAATTTCTCTCCGGCTATCGTTGGGCTGTCGCTGTTCTGTCTGTTCCAGAGGTATTTGACGTATGTATCTACGTTGTCTCCCTCTTTGAGCGCCCATTTGTAGCCAAGTCCTATGTGGGCACCGAGGTAAGCCTGGCTTGTGTCAAAGCGTGTCAACTCGCCTTCGTCAAAGGTCTCGCTGTTGTAGTCGCTGTTCATGTGTCCCGCTCTGAAGCTTGCTTCTCCATGGAACTGTCCTTTGGCTGTCTTTTTGCCTTCTACTTTTGCAAATACGCCGCCGCCGAAGTAGTTGATGTCGCCGTCTGCTCTTACGTCGCCTTCTTCAAATTCGTTGTAGGTTGTGTAGCGTCCGTTGCCGCCTTCTACAAACAGACCAAGCGTGACGTTGTGTTTGACTTTCTTTGAGAGTCCTGCTGCTACGTTGAAGCTGTTGAGGTCAACGTGGCTGCCTGTTTCATAGCGGTTATGGCTTCCGCTTATTGCCGCAAAGGCTTCCCATGTGTCGCCTGACGATGCGCTGTCTATCGCCTGTCCGGCAACAAGGTCGCTTGCGCTGTTGAGCGCCGCTGAGCTTGCAAGTCTTGCTTCGCTGAAAGATTTTGTCTGGTCTGCCACGCTTTCGCCAAGTCCAGTAAGCATAAGTGCGGAATTTTCAATGCCTGCGCCGTAGAGATATTTTTTTATTCCGGTCCTTACAGATATTTCTTCATAGTCGAACTTTTCCGCCTGTGTAATAAGCGTCATCTTTTCGCCTTTTGCAAGCAGTGTGCCCTGTGTTTCCTGTTCAAGTTCCACTCCGGCGTTTTTGAGGTCTGTCATAGTGCTGTTGATTATAAATCTGTCGTTGGGTTTGTGTCCGTCAAGCACAAAGGCGAAATTTCCGTCTGGTGTGTCAACAGTTCCGGTAAGATTGATTTCCTTCAATACACGCAGCGTTCCTTTGTTTGTCAGCGTACCTGTTCCAAAGTTAACATCGCCGGTCATCGTCCATTCGCTGTCGTCTTCCACCAGCACGTCAAGTTTGCCGTTTCCGATGTTGGCGGCACCTATCCATACGCTTTCTTCATCCAGCTCTATGTTTGCGGTAACACCGTCTGTTCCTGCCGCGTCCAGACTGCCTTTCCAAACGCTGTATTCAGCCTCAAGATTGAATGCTGAATTGCTTTCCAGTTTCGCGCTGCCTGTCCATTCGCTTTCGGAAAGTTCAAGATTGAGCATTGAATTTGCCCCAACCTTCGCGTCGCCTTTCGCAGACGAACCGTCAATAAGACCTGAACCACCGCCGTCAACAGCGTTAAACGCTGCATTGGCGCCTTCAACGTTCATGCGGACAATGGCTGCCGTCGCACCGTCCGCGACGGTAACGCCAAAGGCAGCCTTTATGCTTCCCTGTTCATCGCCAGTATTCGTTACCGTAAGCTGCGAATTTATACCTTTAGCGTAAACGCCGAAAGAATTATTGCCTGCTGCCGTGATTTTGACAGCGTCCGCAACCGCAAGAACGCTGCCTGCGTCTGTATAGACGCCGTAGGCTTCGTCCGTGCCGTTTGCCGTGATTGTAATCGTGTCCGCAGTCGTTTTACTGTCAATAACTCCGATGGTCGTTATTTCCTTAACGTTTGCCGTAATTCCGTTTGCGTGAGCGGCTTCAGCCATAATTTCAATATTTTTTGCCGCTATGTCCGCGTTTTTGCCAATGAGGACGATACCGCCCGCACTGCCATTTTCCCTATCCGCCGTTGCTTTTGCCGTGAATTTTTCCGTTGCAAAAGCAGAGAAGGTTTCTGCCGTAGAGGCAATGCCTGACGCTGCCGTTGTGCCCTCTGCCGCAACCGCAACGTTTTTGCCTGATACGTAACCGGAGGAGCCTTCTACAACGTCAGAGGTCATCGTGCCATTAACAAGGGTAATGCCCGACGCGGCATCGGCTTTTGCCGTAACGTTAAGTTTCTCCTCGCTTGTAACGAACGTACACAGCCCATCACTGTAGATGCCGAGCGCCATAGCAGTGTATGCCGGATCTGCGGCAGGTGCGGTGTTTGCCGTTGCGCTGATTGTCGCATTCTTTGCAACTATTACCGTATCACCGCGGGTTTTGATGCCGTAAGCCTCGCCGTCCGTACCGTTTGCCTCAACGTTAAGCGCACCGTCTGCGTAGACCTGAAGCGTTTCGTTGGCTGAATTAATGCCGTAGGCATAAACGCCGTCTGCCTTAACATCAATGTTTCCGGTTTCCGACTCAATATTGTCAATGCTGTCTGCCGCGCCTTCGCCGCCGTTGTCAAAATTAATGCCGTATGCCGTTCCGTCGTGGGCGGCGGCATAAATTGCCATATCACCAAGCGATGCGACAGAAGTTTCCGCGCTTTCGCTGTGAATGCCCGCTGCCACAATCGGGATAATTTCGTCTCCCTGTTCGCTGTCAGTTTTAGCTTTAATGTCAATATTCTTTGCTTCAATGGCAAGTTCGGCGCTGTCAGAAGGACCGTCACCGTACACGCCTATTACGCAGCCCAACGCCGGATTGGTTTCGCCGAGGTCTACCGCAAGCGTTTCCCCTGCGGAAACGGAATGTGTTCCTGCTCCATAGCTGACAACGCCCCAAATATCGCTGATGCCAGCCGTGTTGTTAATCGTGAGACTGCCGTCAACGATTTTGCTTTCTCCTTCGTAAAGCATAACGCCGACTGCGCCGTCCTCGCTGATTGTTATTGTTTCATCGGCTGCCATTGCCGGCGAAACTGTCGCAAATACGAACGATACGAGCATAAAGACTGCCGCATACCGCTTGAATCGTGTCTGTTTCATTTTGCTGCCCCTCTCTGATTTGTTCGTGTCCGCTGCGAAATCCGTGTTTGATAAAATTTTTCTGTCACGGACTGCAAAAAGACCGAGACAATACAACAATCCGCCTCTGTCTGTATATTATTCTCCTTTTTCCGATAATGTCAATCTTTTTCGTATACACCACAATCGTTACAATAATTTACAACGTCTTCCGTCGTACCATGCCGCAAAAGCTTTAAGCGCGCAAATTTCAAGTCAGGTCAATTTTCACAGCACATAAGAAAAATCTTGTATTTTTATTTCTAGCAGGCTATAATCTCTTTGCAATGTAGCATAATACATTTGAAAGGGTGAACCGCAATGAAAAAAATGACTATTAAAATCTGCGCAGGGTTACTTCTGCTTCTTGCAATGTGTACGGCTGCCTTTGCTGAAATCAGCATGGAACAGGCAAAAAAAATCGCGCTTGCGAAAATAGGTAATCCGAACGCAAGACTTGTTAAGGAAGAACTTGATACAGACGATTATTTCGGTACTGTCTACGAATTTAAATATGTGGCAGGCTCATACAAATACAAGATTAAAATTACAACGGAAACAGGTAAGGTCGTCAAATTCAAAAAAGAATCTCGTTTCTTTGACGATTAGAAACACCTGTCTTTTAACACTGCACTTTGCATTGAATATTAAACTTTAACAAAACGAGAAAACGGGACTATCCCGTTTTTGGGTATATAATTTCAGCAGAAGGTAACGGTATGTTTAACGATGAAGCGACATACGCTTGGTTTTGCGATTTTACGGCGCGTTTCGGCAAGGACGGACTTTTTGACAAAGCTTTGGCATACAAGCTCGGACATTCCGAGCGCGTGGCGCAGAATGCGCTTGCCATTGCTAAATCAGAGAAGTGGGACTGTGAGGCAGACCGGTCTCTCTGTTTTGCAATAGGGTTGCTGCACGACACAGGGCGTTTTCCCCAGTATGAGCAGTACGGAACTTTTAAGGACACGGACAGTATTGACCACGCGGATTTGGGCGCTGACGTGCTTGATCGCGAATTTGACTGGATCGGCATTTCTTTCGAAGAGAAGGAAATTCTGCTCTGCTCCGTGAAAAATCACAACAAACTTGTCATAGCGGACAACGTTCCGCAGTATGCGTTTCGTTTTGTAAAGATGGTACGCGACGCGGATAAAATTGACATTTTCTTTCAGGTACAGCAACGGATAGATAACGGCACTGTTTTTGACATGCTTCCCCGTCACTGTGAATACAAGGGCATTTCGCAGGAATTGGTTGATTGCATAAAAAGTACGGGAAGAAGCGATTACAGATTTGTAAAGTCGCTTTCAGATTACAGGCTTGCAGAGCTTTCCTGGGGGCTTGACCTCAACTACGCGTACAGTATAAAGTTACTGAAGGACGCAAAAATTTTCAACAGGATTGTAAATGAGCTGAAACCGTTCGGTATTGACAAGTTGTGCAGAGAGCTTATGAACGAAATAAACGGGCGAGGTTAACCGCCTGTTTTTTAAGTCACTTTAAAAATTCTTCCGGATAGTTTTCCTTGAGCCATGCGAGCATGTAAAGACTGCCGAAACATAGGACAGGACAGCCCTGTTTTGAGGCTTCTTTTACCGCGCCGTAGGGCGAGGCAAAGCTTCCGCGCACGGTAAAGCCGAGAGACGTTGCCGTTTCCGCCATTTCGTCTGCTTTAAGGCTGCGCTGCATTTCCGGAACTTCTGTACAGAAAAATTCAAGATTAAAGCCCTTGAGCAGACTCAATGATTTTTCAATATCTTTGTCTTTCATCATTGCAATAACCACATTCAGTGTTTGTCTGCCAAAGAAAAGGGATATATTTTCGGCAAGGCGTTTCATAGCATGTGAATTGTGCGCCCCGTCCAATATTAACATCGGATTTTTGCGGACAACCTCCATACGCCCCTGCCAACTGATTTTCGACAAGGCCATTGCGACGGCTTCGTCTGTAATTTTATCGTAGTTTTCTTTCAGAATATTTACTGCAGCTAGCGCCAGCGCTGTATTGTCTGCCTGATACGCACCTGCAAGCGCAGTTTGATATTCGTGTCCGTTGTAAATAAATTGTGTGCCATTTATATCGGTTTTTATAAATTTTACTCCGCCTGTTTCCGAAAGCAGCATACCGTTCGCGTCAGCATTTTCGCAGCAACGTTTAAACTGTAATTCTAATGACGTATCACCACCGGCAAATATTGCGGGGACATTTTTTCTTATGACTGCAAATTTTTCTGCGGCAATTTTTTCAAGCGTTTCACCGAGGTAATCGGTATGATCCATTCCAATAGGAGTAATTAACGTAACTAAAATATCTGACAGTGTATTAGTAGCATCAAGTCTGCCGCCCAGTCCCGCTTCAACCACTGCAATATCAACATTGCTCTCGGCAATCATACAGAATGCTGCTGCGGTTGTCAGTTCAAAATACGTAGGCATATCCTCAGCATGGGCATTGCTGCTTTTAAGCACGTTTTGCATAGTTTCAATTGCACACAACCATTTATCAGCAGAAAGCATTTTGCCGTTTATAGTAAGTCTCTCACCAAAACTTGCAAGATGTGGGCTGGTGTACAATGCCGTTTTATACCCTGATGCACGAAGAACAGCCTCTAAGGTAGCAGCAGTTGAGCCTTTTCCATTTGTTCCGACAACATGAACAGCACGAATTTGTCTTTCACAATTTCCAAGCAGAGCAAACAATCGTTCAATGCGTTCAAGCCCCGGCTTTATACCAGGGCTTGAAATATTCTGCAATATATTTTCTACAACTAAAAAATCTGTCATAACTATTCAGCAAGGCTTTTCAAATTCTCTATCATACGCTCTTTCCTGTTATTGTTTTCAGCAAGTTCAGCTTTTTCTTTTTCGATAACCTCCGCAGGCGCTCTGTTGATAAAGTTCTCGTTCGCAAGTTTTCCGCTGCATTTTGCTATATCCTTGTCAAGCTTGGCAAGATCTGCTTTCAGACGCTGAATTTCTTTTTCAACATCAAGCAGTTCGCCGACAGGAAGATAAATCTGCACGTCATCAAGAACAGTCGCAAGGCTCTTTTCCTGTTTGTCTGTGCTGATAACTATTTCGCCAATCTTGGCAAGCAGTTTAATTTGCTGCTCATTTTCCATCACAAGAGCCAGCTTGGCTTCGTCATGTACATTGAGCACCACGCGCGGTATCTGCTGTGACGGCGCTATTCTAGCTTCTGCGCGAAGGTTGCGGCCGGCGCGGATGATTTCCTGTACAAATTTCATGTCGGTAATAGATCTAACGTCTGTGTTTTTCAAACACGGCTTCGGCCACGCATTTTTCATAATATAACGGTCGCCGAACGGGAAAGCATGCCAAAGTTCTTCTGTAACAAACGGGATGAACGGGTGCAAAAGTTTCAGAACGTCTTCAAACAGTACGAGAAGCACTGCCTGCGTCGTCTTGCGTCGTTCTGTTCCTTCGTCACCACGAAGTGCGGGTTTGGCAAGTTCAAGATACCAGTCACAGAGTTCTCCCCAAACAAAGTCATACATAAGGCGTGCTGCTTCACCGAAGAAATACCCGTCAAGCAGTCTGGTAATTTCAGCCGTAACCTCAGAAAGTCTGTTGAGTATCCATTTATCCTGCAGTTTAAGCTGATCTTCGTCCCATTTTTGTCCTTTTTCGGCATCTTCAAGATTCATCAGCGCAAAGCGGCTCGCATTCCAAAGTTTATTAAGGAAGAGGCGGTAGGTGGCAATACGCTCTGTTGAAAGGAATATGTCGCGTCCTTGAACGGTAAGGGCAGCCATTGTCAGACGCAACGCGTCAGCTCCGTAGTCTTTGACAATGACAAGCGGGTCAATAACATTGCCTTTGGATTTGCTCATTTTCTGCCCTTTTTCGTCTCTTACAAGAGCGTGAATATAGATGTCACGGAAAGGAACTTCTTTTGTGCCGTAAAGTCCAAACATTATCATTCTCGCGACCCAGAAGAAAATAATGTCAAAGCCTGTGACAAGCACTGATGTCGGATAGAATTTTTTAAGCTGTTCAGTCTTTTCAGGCCAACCCATTGTTGAGAACGGCCATAGTCCGCTTGAGAACCATGTATCAAGAACATCTTCATCCTGTTTGAGATGTTCGCTTCCGCATTTAGTGCATTTTGTCGGTGCTTCCGCGGCGACTATTACCTCTCCGCAGTCCTGACAGTACCATGCAGGAATTCTGTGTCCCCACCAAAGTTGACGCGAAATACACCAGTCGCGGATATTTTCCATCCACTGGTAATATACGTTTGTCCACTGTTCCGGAACAAAGCGAATTTTACCAGCTTTAACCATCTCAACGCCTTTGTCCGCAAGAGGCCTTGTTTTGACAAACCACTGCTCAGAAAGATACGGCTCAATTACCGTATGACAACGGTAGCATTCACCAACAGAATGTTTAATATCTTGAATACTAAGCAAAACTCCTTCAGCCTTGAGATCTTCAACAACTATATCCCGCGCTTCAAACCGGTCAAGTCCTGCGTATTTTTCACCGGCATCTTTTGTCATTATGCCGCTTCCGTCTATAACCTGAATCTGTTCAAGTCCGTGACGCTGTCCTACAAGGAAGTCATTCGGGTCATGAGCAGGGGTGATTTTTACACAGCCGGAGCCAAATTCAGGGTCAACCATATTGTCTTCAATGACAGGAATTACACGGTGCACTAAAGGAACAATAACTTTTTTGCCGATAAGGTGTTGGTTCTTTTTATCACGTGGATGGACAGCTATGGCAACGTCACCCATTATTGTTTCGGGGCGCGTTGTCATAACTTTGACTTCACCGGGCTCATCTGCAAATTTATATGCTACTTCGTAGAATTTGCCGTCATGATCATGGTGTTCAACTTCAAGATCTGAAAGTGCCGTCTGACAGCGCGGGCACCAGTTAATGAGGTATTTGCCGCGATAAATAAGCCCTTCGTTGTAAAGAGATACAAACATTTTGCGAACTGCCGCTGAAAGTCCCTCGTCCATTGTAAAACGTTCTCTTGACCAGTCGCAGGAAGCTCCGAGTTTCTTAAGCTGTGAAATAATTGCGCTGCCGTATTCTTCCTTCCATTTCCAAACACGGTTTACAAATTCTTCGCGCCCGAGGTCGTGACGTGAAATACCGTCTGCCGCAAGCGCGCGTTCGACAACATTCTGCGTAGCAATACCTGCATGGTCAGTACCAGGCACCCATAAAACCTCATATCCCTGCATTCTTTTCGTTCTGCAGAGAATATCCTGAAGCGTATTGTCAAGAGAATGTCCTACATGAAGTTTGCCTGTGACATTCGGCGGCGGTATGACGATAGAGAACTGAGGCTTTGCTGAGGCGGTATCAGCTTTGAAAAGTTCGTCGCTGACCCATTTTGCATACCATTTGTCTTCAATAGGCGCAGGGTCGTAGTTCTTGTCGAGTATTACATTTTTGGAATCCATTAGATTCCCTCCTCTTTGACAGACCTGGTGGCTGTCGAATCTATCTTGACAGGCTTCTGCGGCCGTTCCGCAAACTCCTGACAGATGCAGCTGGATATAAATATCTGTAGCCGAAATATTCCTATGCTTTCATTTTTTTCAGTTCATTCTTGGCTTTAACAAGGCCAAGTCTTAACGCTTCAGCTTGGTCGTTGTTGATTCCCGATGTAAGAAACGGAGGAAGAACAGATTCGATTCCGTCTCTGACATAACGCTCATAAAGTGCTTTTCTTTTGCCGCTTGGAATTTTATCAGCTTTTGTAAACACTATCAGTCTCGGCATATTAAGTTCATCAAGCCATTCTTCAAGTTCAATATCATTTTGAAGCATACCGTGGCGAAAATCCACAAGATGAACGACAAAACAAACATTTCTTCCCGCGTTAAAATAATCGTCAATCAGTTTTTTCCATACTTTTCGCTCATCGGCAGATTTTGCGGCATAGCCGTAGCCGGGTATATCAACTAGCATAAAGCTTTCGTTTTCGGGTGTTTCAATTTTGTAAAAATTTATACTGCGTGTTTTACCCGGCTTTGAACTGACTTTTGCAACAGTTCTGCCCAGCAGTGAGTTTATCAGCGATGATTTTCCAACGTTAGAACGCCCTGCAAAGACAACCTCTTCAAGTTCTGCCGGTGGAAGTTGCGACTTATTGAACGCAGTACAGTAAAGTTCTGATTTCCAGTGTGTCATTTCTTCAGCAGAGCAAGTTCCGCTACTTCGTCAAATTTTGAAACATAATATATTTCAAGACCATCAGTAATCCAGTCTTTAAGCTCCTCAACGTCTTTTTTGTTATCTGTCGGAATTATAAGTTTTTTAAGGCCGAGCCGTTTTGCGGCAAGAATTTTCTCACGCACGCCGCCAATCGGCAGCACATCTCCGTGCAGCGTCATTTCGCCCGTCATTGCAAAGGAAGCGTTAATTTTGCGCCCTGTCAGCGATGAACAAAGAGAAAGTGCGAGCGTTATACCTGCGGAAGGACCGTCTTTGGGAATTGCGCCTTCAGGTACGTGAACGTGAATATCTCTTTTCTGCCAGTCAATTTTTTTAAGCCCGAATTTACCGGCATTTGAACGAATATATGCTACAGAGTTTTTAACAGATTCCTGCATTATATTACCGAGATTTCCTGTAAAGGTAACATTACCGCTGCCTTCCATCACAGCAGATTCTATGAGCAGCACTTCTCCGCCTGCGGCAGTCCACGCAAGACCGATAGATGTACCAACAGTGTTATTTTTTGGAACACGTGTTTGGTAAGCATGCGGCGCTCCGAGATAAGCATTAAGTTTTTTGTTGCTTATGACGTTTTTCTCTCTTTTTGCCTCAGGATTTACCGCAATTCTAGCGGCAGTTTTGCGCGCGATTTTGGCAAGTGTCCTGTCAAGTCCGCGAACACCGGCCTCATGCGTGTAGTTGCGAATAATATTCATAAGCACACTTTTTGATATACACATATCATTTGCGGAAAGACCATGCTCTTTGAAAATTTTCGGAAGCAGATGTCTTTTTGCTATTTCAAGTTTCTCTTCCGCAAGATACCCGGGCAGAGAAATAATCTCCATTCGGTCAAGAAGCGGGCTCGGGATAGTTGATGTTGTATTCGCCGTTGTTATGAACATTACCTTGCTTAGGTCAAACGGCACTTCAAGGAAATTATCAGTAAAATGACAATTTTGTTCAGGGTCAAGCACTTCAAGCAGTGCTGATGAGGGGTCGCCTTTGTAGGTTGTTCCAATTTTGTCTATTTCATCAAGCAGCATAACAGGATTGTTCGTTCCTGATTGTTTCATTGACTGAATGATTTTTCCTGGCAGCGACGCGATATAAGTGCGTCGGTGTCCTCGTATTTCAGCCTCGTCACCCATTCCGCCAAGAGCTATGTTCACAAATTTCCTGCCCATAGTACGTGCAATAGACATACCAAGAGAAGTTTTTCCAACTCCTGGAGGGCCCACAAAACAGAGCACCTGCGCTCTCATATTCTGACCTGCAAGTTTTCTCACAGCAAGATATTCAACTATTCTGTCTTTAACTTCTTCAAGTCCATAATGGTCCTCTTCAAGTATTTTGCGAGCTCTTTCGAGGTCCAAGTCGTCGTCTGAAGAAACGCCCCAAGGCAACTCAAGCAACCATTCTATGTATGTTCGTGCAACAGATGCTTCCGGAGACATAGCCTGCATGCGTGAAAAACGTTCTGCTTCTTTAGTAGCCTTTTCCTTTACAGCATCAGGCATTAGCGAAGCTTCAATTTTGTTCTTCATTTCCTCGGCTTCAGATGCAGTGCAGTCATCACCAAGTTTATCCTGAACTATCTTAAGTTTTTCTCTAAGATAATAAACACGCTGATTATCCTTTATTTTTTCCTGAACTTCGTCCTCTATTTCCTTTTCCATAGCAAGAAGTTCACATTCATTAGCAAGTATTTCAATAAGAAGATGCATACGACCGCCAAGTTCTGACGTTTCAAGCAGTTTCTGTTTATCTGTAATTTTAAGTCTGAGATGAGATGCTACAAGATCGGCAAATTCATCTGCACTTGCAATTTCCCGTGCAACAAGTATAAGTTCATGCGGAAGTTTTGGATGGAGAGAAATATATCTGTCAAGCTGAGTTAATACAGCTCTCCGAAGTGCTTCAACAACTTGCGGAGTCTCCGTACATTCGGTAATGATTTTTTCTATTTCGGCTTCTATATAACTATCGTTATACAAGAATTCTTTAACTCTTGCACGACATATGCCTTCAAGAACTATATTAACTCTTTCATCTTTACCCTGTGATATATTTTCTACTTTACACAGAGTACCGTATTTATAAATTCCATTTGTTCCTGGATTATCTTCTTCACAATTATACTGTGCAACGATAAAAACAAGACGGTCAGGACCTATAGCCTTAACTGCATTTACAGTTCGTGCTCTGCTTGTAAGAAGCGGAGTTATTGAACCTGGAAATATAACCGTATCTCTTACCGGTATAACAGGACATATTATCACTAGTTAGACTCCCTTGTTTTGAGTGTTATAAGAGCTTTACCGTTACCAGCAACCATTTTTTTGGTAACAGTAATTTTTTCTATCTTATCGGCTTTACTTGGCACCTCATACTGGAGATTGAGCATAAGATTTTCAAGTATAGTTCGTATTGCACGTGCACCTGTGCCAAGTTTTAGTGCCTTACGTGCTATTTCGCGTATGGCATCTTCTTCAAAATCAAGTTTTACACCCTCAAGTTCAAAAAGTTTTTGGTATTGCTTAAGCGGTGCATTTTTAGGTTCTTTAAGTATACGAACCAGAGCATCTTCTGTAAGTGATGAAAGTGCCACAAGCACGGGCAGACGCCCTATAAACTCCGGAATAAACCCAAAGGAACGCAAATCATCAGGCTGAACCTGTTTGAGAAGTTCATCCGTACGATGCTGCTTGAGATTGCTGGTAATTTCACTTCCGAAACCGATTGATCGCTTATCTGTCCGTTTTGCGATTACTTTATCAAGTCCATCAAAGGCTCCACCACATATAAAAAGTATGTTTGAGGTATCAAGAGGTATAGTCTCCTGCTGAGGATGTTTGCGTCCGCCTTTAGGAGGTATATTAGCCACAGTACCCTCTACTATTTTGAGAAGTGCCTGCTGTACCCCTTCTCCGGAAACATCCCGTGTAATGGAAACAGATTCGGATTTTCGTGCTATTTTATCAATTTCATCAATGTAAATAATACCATGCTCAGCAGCATCAATATCAAAATCTGCAGCCTGCAGAAGTCTTAAAAGAATATTCTCAACATCTTCTCCGACATATCCTGCCTCGGTGAGTGTTGTAGCATCTGTGATGGCAAAAGGAACATTCAGCATTTTAGCGAGAGTCTGCGCCAAAAGTGTTTTTCCGCTTCCGGTAGGCCCCACAAGCAAAACATTACTTTTAGGAAGCTCCACATCATCATCTTCCAGTAATGGATTCGTGATGCGTTTATAATGATTGTACACAGCTACAGAAAGAACTTTTTTGGCATCATCTTGTCCAATAACATACTGATCTAGAAATTCTTTGATTTTTTCCGGCTTCGGTATATCATCAAAGACCGGGGCAGAGACATAATCTGCCTTTGTTACTGATGCTGGAGTTTTTATATCAGGGGTATCCGGAAAAGCATCTGACCCATACTCTTCTCTAAGTATTACATTACAAAGTTGGATACAATCAGTACATATATAAATATTACTGGGGCCGGCTATAAGTTTTCCGACTTCATCTTGAGTTTTGCCGCAGAACGAGCAATGCGGAACAGGACGTTTATTATTGCTTTTTTCAACTGAATTTTTTTTTGTCATTGCTACCTTTTTTCTATAACCTTATCTACAATTCCGTATTTCATAGCTTCCTGGGCAGACATATAAAAATCTCTGTCGGTATCTTTCTGAACTTGGTCAAGCGGCTGTCCGGTATGCTTCGAGAGAATACCGTTCAGCGTCTTCTTTAACTTTAAAATTTCAATTGCCTGAATTTCAATATCCGATGCCTGTCCCTGCGCACCGCCGAGCGGCTGATGAATCATCACGCGAGAATTCGGCAACGCAATACGCTTGCCTTCGGCGCCCGCCGCAAGAAGTACCGCCCCCATGCTCGCTGCCTGGCCTGTGCAAATTGTTGATACATCAGGCTTAATGTACTGTATCGTGTCATAGATCGCCAAGCCCGCAGAAACAACACCGCCGGGACTGTTAATATAAAGACACACATCTTTCTCTGGATCCTGACTTTCAAGAAATAGCAGCTGCGCAACCACAAGATTAGCGACACTGTCATCTATGGCTGTACCAAGAAAAATTATTCTGTCATTAAGCAGACGACTGTAAATATCATATGCTCGCTCGCCTCTGCCTGTCTGTTCAATAACTGTCGGAATGAGATACCCGCTCATGCTTTATCTCCTAATAAAAATTTATTCCGCTTCCTTAGGTTCAACTTCTTTGACCTGAACCTTACCGGCTGCAAAATCAGCTGTTTTACGCGCGCGTACTTCATCCATCACCTGATAAAGATGTGCCTTATCGGAATATAGATAGTCTTCAACTTTTTTAATATCCATACCCGATGCAAGAGCCATTTTCCTGATTTCAAGCGTAAGTTCTTCTTTGGTACAGTCGATATCATTTTCGTCAGCGATTGCTTTTATAACCAGCGAACGTTTAACCGCGGCTCTAGCCGTTTCGTCAACCTGTTTTTCAAATTCCTCTTTGTCCGTGCCAGACTGTTTGAGGAACTCGTCCAGCGTCATTTCTTCATTGCCCGTCTGTCGTTTTATTCTGTCTTCCTGCTCTGCTTTAAGAGCCGCTTTTTCACGGTCAATCAGTTTTTCGGGAATGTCGATTTCGCAGGCATCTGTAATAGCTGAAATCGCCGATCTTCTGAGGCTTTCTTCCGTTTCTCTTTCTGCGGCTCTTTCAAGGCGTTCCATCGTGTTCTTTTTGAAATCTTCAACAGTTTTAATTCTTGTATAGGTAATTTCAGGAATATTTTCGTCTGTGAGTTCGGGAACTTCTTTTTTCATAATACCCTGAACATCAAATTCATAGCGCATTTTTTGTCCTGCAATTTCTTTTACCGCGCTGTCCGCTTCGACCGTAAATTCTGCTTCAGCCTTGTCTCCGGGCTTTTTGCCGGTGAGCGCGGCGACTATTTCAGGGCGGATACCCTGCTGTTTGAGATCAATTTCTGATTTCTGGTCAGTTTCGGCTGCAGTTGATTTACCATCCGCGTCAACCATAAAAGAATTATATTTGACAGAGACAATATCCTCGGCTGTAATCTCGCGTTCTTCGTATGACGGAACAATCTTGGCATGTGCTTCAAGCATCTGCTGAATATTTTCATCACGCATTTTTTCAGTTGCTTTATAAACGGTTTTCTCAGCAGTAATTGTCGAAAGGTCAGGAAGAATAACCTCCGGTGAAACCTCGTAAACCACCGTAAATTCAAACGGTTTGCCCTCTGCGAGATCTTCGCACGGCTTCACATCGGGATATTCGATAAGGTCAAGTTCATTTTCGCTGACCGAATCGTCAATGCCCTTGTTGATAAGTTTCTCTTGTGTCTGAGCGCAGATTGCCGCTTTACCGAAACAGAGTTCAAGCGTTTTACGCGGAACATGACCTTTGCGAAAACCTTTGATATCAGCTTTTTTTGAAATCTCTTTGTAAGTTGTATCAATTGCTTTTGTTACTTCATCTGCGTCAAATACAACTTTAACAGTTAATACATTTTTTTCTTGAGATACTATTTCTGATTTCACTGTGTACTACCCCTTTACTTAATAGTCATCGACATAACCGATAAATTTTACCACATTTGTGACAAATTTTCAGTATTTCTAACAATAAATGCCCGCTTTATGCAGGCATCAATCTCAAAATGGAGCGGACAACGGGATTCGAACCCGCGACATTCGGCTTGGGAAGCCGACGCTCTACCAACTGAGCTATGTCCGCCTACTCATCTTACAACGGTGAATATATTACAGCGAAAACACAAAATAGTCAAAACCAATCACCCGATTTTGTTTTGCCTATAATGCCAAATCAAAACATACTAAGCTTGCTGATAATTAAGAGCAGAACGAAAAACATTAAGCTCTTCTTCTTGTTTTTTAAGCTTTGTTTTCATATCTTCCAGTTCTGAAACCGGAATTTGAACCACTTTAACATTTTTCGCATTCTCCATAGAGTCTATAATTTCTGATGGGGAACAATTCAACACTATAGCAAGTGCTATTAACACATCTCCGCGTGGAATGGCATTTGCTTCATAACGTTGAATACATGACTGTGTTTTATGAATTAACTTTGCCAATTCACCCTGTGTAAGCCCCATAGCCTTTCGCCT
This sequence comes from Synergistaceae bacterium, assembly GCA_045642025.1. Classification (GTDB taxonomy): domain Bacteria; phylum Synergistota; class Synergistia; order Synergistales; family Synergistaceae; genus Equadaptatus. The sequence continues at coordinate 6,999 of JAZUIB010000059.1, read as the reverse complement.
TTCTTCTATTATATTCATAGTAGCACCTCCTTCCCAAAATATCATAAAAACGCTTATGGGTATAATTGTATGTATTTTTTTTTGATTGTCAAGCACGAAATTATAAATAGTGTAAAATATTACCAGAAGGAATAATCTATCTTTAACAAGGCGGCACAACACATGCTACTAACACAGGAGTTTATTAACACTATTCAAAATAATGATATAGAAGGAAATTTTAACGACGATAAATTTACTGGATTGTATGTTAAAAAACAAAAAGACACGGAAGCCTGCTGGTGTTTGTGTTGCGGCAACTGGAATACAACAATCGGAACCGTAAAAGATCTTACAATCAACACTGCAAGAGAAAAAGCTTTGATAGCTCTATCTGAACTTAATCATCGCAGTATAAATTTGCTCATTCATAATGTTCATAGGCTTAACATTACAGATACAACATTTAATTGGGATACAGATCCTTTGAAAGTATCCCACAGCTATGTTAATACACTGGGAGAATTAATATCGGCACATGCCGACACTAAAACAAATTCCAAATACATTCCTACAATTCTTTTACGATACTTTGATCCAAACATGAAACTAAATGCCATTACACTGTTTTGGGCAGAGGAATGGAGAAAAAAATTTATTGCTGCCGGACACAAAACAGCTACAGGTAACAGGGCTGTTTCCGCTCTACGTACTCTGCTTAACTGGGGAGAAAAACGAAATTTGTGTAATGCTACCCTAAAAAATATCAAGATGGAACCGGAAACAGACAGCAATGTTATAATACGCTACTTGGACAAAACGGAAGAAGAACGTTTGAGAAACGCTCTTAAAAATTTTGATCTCGTTTTTCAAACCTTCATCATTACAGAATTAAATACAGGAATAAGACTTACAGCTTTATTATCACTTCAATGGGACGATCTTGATTTCAACCATCAACAGATTACACTGCGAGCTTCAACTGCAAAAAACAAGACACATAAAACTGTGCCAATGAACAGTGAAGCAAAAAATGCTTTGCTGACATTGAAAAACTCTCCTACAAGATGCGTTGATTGTGATAATTTTGTTTTTGTAAATCCAAAAACAAAAACAAGATATAAGAATATAACAAAGCTTTGGAAAAAACTTAAAAAGATTGCACAGATTGAAGATTTACGGTTTCATGATTTGCGTCACAACTTTGCTTCACAGTTAGTAATGGACGGCGTAGAACTGAACACAGTACGTGAATTGATGACCCATTCAGATATAAAAATGACACTTCGTTATGCTCACTTAGCTCCGGATAAAAAATTAAAGGACGTAGAGAAACTCGTTAAAAATAGATAAAAATAGGACGCCGCCGTAGCGCCGCCCACTAAAAAAATCTCTCAACTGCGCCTAAATCCGGGGATCTACAATTGGCGCTATTCATTGTATAGTTACATTACACTCAATGGGATTTGGAAAACCAGAATACATGACATTTCCGTCATTGTCTATGGTCACAAAATCACTACACGGAGCTCTAAAGGCTCCTTTTTTGTCACACACATATAACTCAGCTTTACAGTTTTTCCCAAATCCATGCTCCTTTGCGGGAATGGTTAATGTATATTTACCAGTAGTTTCATCTCTTACCCAATCATTTTTTTTAACATGTTTTTTATATGTAGTTGGTATACAAATTGATCCTATAGTGACAAAAAAAGACAAAACTATAAATAAACAAGAAATAATTTTATTATCAAAATAAACCGATACTATACCTACAATTGAGCATAGTAAAGCCATTAAAATTGCACTTATTTTTTTGTATTTTACAATGAAGCACAATAACTTTATATTACACACACACATATAATCTGTCTCCTTCCATTACCTCTACAAATTGACGTATGTTAAGGCACAGCCCTTTTGAGAATGGAAAAATGTATCCTCTTTTTCTACAAATTCAACTCCGGCTTGCCTTGCATTTATCCGGCAATTTCTTCACCGTCTCCGACTGTCGTTGGAGCTTTTTTGGGTCTGCCACGTTTTCTTTTAAAACCACCCTCGTTCAAGCTACCCTCTGAACCATCAAAATAGCTGTCCCGATTGCCTTCAAAAACCATATATGCTCTCGCCGTAGAAACTCTTACACATTCAATCGCATTGCGTAACTTACTAAAACCATCTTTACCTAAAGCTTCCTGAAATATATCATCATAATTTTCAACAATATTTGCAAGTTTTACAGTAGAATACATAGCTTCAAGTAAATCTTCATATAAAGTTTTCGGGGGAATATTCGGTTCTCTCAAAACCCTTGATTTATCTACATCAAGAATTTGACAAAGCTTATCTAACAACAACTCTGATCCTTTCCTTTGGGGTCCGGATTTTCTATAGCGCCACATAACAATACGTGTTCGAGGAACATCTAATTTGTCTGCAAGCATCTGATCATCCAAATTCTTCTCTTTCATAGCTTTATTGAGTATCTTCCAGTTGACGTAGTACATTGAAGTCATCTCCTCCTGTAAAACGGTTCATAATATAACACAAAAAACAGGAGATGTAAAAAATCCCCTGTTTTATTTCTGTTAAAGAAATATTTTTAATTCTTGTTTCTGTCAAAGAAATGTTATTTATTTCTGACACAGAAACATTTTTGCAACTTATTTATGTTAGAGAAACAATTTATTTCGTTACCGGCTTGCCGTTTTTATCTTTAAAGTTGCAGTTACAGTGCGGGCATTTCCAAAATTTGCCGTATTTGCCGTTCATCGGCATCAAAGCTCCTTTGCACTTCGGACATTTGCTGCCTGTTTTTGTAGTTGAGGAGCTTTTTGTAAACTTATTCCCGAATTTTTCCGCACTGCTCACTACGCGATGTGTGCGGAGCCTTTCTTCTTTAATGTTTTTGAACCATTCAATAAGATGTTTCAGGAAGGCTTCCTGTGTCAGCTCATTTTTCTCAATGCGCTTCAAGTCTTTTTCCCATAACGCTGTCATGACTATGGATTTCAGATCTTCCGGAGCTTCCGCTACACGCTGTTTCGCTTTGTCAGTAGAGATAAGAGCTTTCTTTTTCAGTTCAAGATCTCCTCTGATTTTGAGGTTCTCAATAATTCCGGCACGGGTAGCTGCTGTTCCTATTCCTTCTTCTTTGAGCTGCTCTTTCAGTTCAGGGTCATCTACATATTTATATATGTTGCACATTGCCTGAATTATGCTGCCCTCTGTGAAGCGCTCCGGTGGAGTAGTTTTCTTTTCTTCTATTTTGAGATCTTCTATGCGGCAGTTCTGTCCTTTTCCAAGTTCCGGAAGATTGGCTGCCGAGGTTTCTGCCTCATCCGGCTTTTCATCGTCTTCATCATTTTTATACAGAGCATGCCAGCCTTCGAGGACACATTTTTTTGTTTTCGTTTTGAATACTTCGCCGCTGATGAGCGCCTCTGCTTCGGCTGTATTGAATAGCTGTGCCGGAAGAAATTGTGCCAAAAATCTTTTTGCGACAAGCAGATATATCTTTGTTTCGTCGTCTGTCATACTTCCGGTGCTGCCGGTAGGAATTATGCCAAAATGCTCGGCTACTTTACTGTCGTTCCATGCCTTTGTTTTTAACCCCATCTGTAGAAGCCCTTTAAACGAAAGAAGTTGGTCGAGTTGGATAAAGATGCCATCCAAAATCTTGTCTTTTTCTTCAAACATTGAGTTCGGAAGGTATGCACAATCAGAGCGTGGGTAAGTAGTGAGTTTTTTCTCGTAAAGCTTCTGCAAAATATCCAATGTCTGCTTTGCGGAATAACCATATTTTTTGGACGCTTCAACCTGCAAGGTCGAAAGATCATGGGGAAGCGGCTGACCTTTATTTGCCTGTTTGTGCTCAAACTTTGTTATGTTACCTGACTCGCCGTTGAGTTTTCTTATCATTTCGTTCAGCAGCTCGCGGCTGATTATTCTTCCGGCATCATCAAGTCCACTCCAGTCCTCTGTCGGATACCACTGCATTACAAATTTTCCGGAGCTTGTTTCTACCCAAGCCTTCAATTCATAGAACGGCTTTGGTACAAAATTGTCTATCTCAAGATCCCGTTTAACGATAAGGGCAAGTGTCGGCAGCTGAACACGGCCGACATGCTCGGTTACTTTTGAGGTGCAGGATAAAAGTCTAGTTCCGGACATACCAACTATCCAGTCTGTTTTACTGCGTGTTACAGCTGCGTTGGAACTGCCACGGCATTCAGGATCAGAGTTTTGTTTCATAGCAGCAAGAGATTTTTTTACACCTTCAACCGTCGGATCGGTAATGTACAAACGAAGAATTGACGCTCCGCTTGTGTTAAGATTTATACCTTCGTGCATAAATATTTCGTCGATGAGAAGCTGACCTTCTCGGTCAGCATCACCGACATTAACAATCACGCCGTTTGATTTTCTACACTCTTTTATAAGAGAGGAAATTTTTTTATAGGTGGCGGTATCTGTGATTTTGTATTTCCACTCATCAGGGATAATCGGAAGAACATTAACATCCCATTTCTTATATTTTTCGTCATAGTCCTGAGGTTCGAGAAGTTGAAGAATGTGCCCGTGCGACCAAGTTACGACATCATCGCCTACGATTATACTGCCGTCACTTTTACTTCGGCTGCCAGAGAGACCATCGGCAACAGTCTGAGCGAGACTTGCTTTTTCACAAATAAAAATACGTCTCATTATTTAACCTCCTTATGCTCAGCTTTGAACCAAGCTGCAAAGCATTCCTCACACGTTTCATATTGATCATCACAATTCTTGTAATTTGGTACAGGACAACTATCAGACATTTCAAACAAAAATGTTATCAGCTCCTCATCTGTCATTTGGGTAAGCCATTCTCTATTTGTCATTAGTTGATTGTTTTCACAACGTACAGATACATTGATAGGCAGACCATCAACATCAAAACATGTTGTGTGTATAGCTCTAAGCCAAGTTGCCAAACAATTTTCACACGGTTTATGTTGATTACAGAATTCTTCATTAAACGGATATAAACTATCGCTTATAATTGCCGTTACACAAATATTAGGACAAAATAAATTCAATGTTTTTGCCAATTCCTCATCGCTCAAAGTGTTCAGCCATTCTCTATTTGTCATTGTTTCACCTTCCTATATTATTCGTCTGCGTGTGGCGTTAATTGCCGCTTCTCTGCACCAAGAGCGTTGAAAATTTGCCCACTCTTTTGTTTTAATCTGTTTGTTTTCAGGATCACGGTAAAACATTGCGAAGGGTGAGAAGCCAAGTTTCAAAGCTGTCAATAAACGTTCTTCTGCTTTTTCTATCGTGTCATTCGGATAACCTACAAGACAATAACATCCGCATTTCCACCACCGGTACCAATCTTTTTGTGCTTTAAGCAGTTTTGATGCCTCAATCAAAGGCTCTAAATCGTCTGGGGTATCGTAAGCAAACCATACTTTGCTGATTTTTGAATCAGCCATCAGTTCACAATGCCAATCTTTAAGTTTTTTTGCTTCGATGCCTCCGACAAGTTGTGTTTCCTTTTGTGTTTTCAGCATCGCAAAAACGTTACGTATATGCTCGTCACTGCACTGCAACAGATTATTGTCCTGTAAGAGATTGCCTTCTTTTATTTCTAACTCTCTCAAATAACCTTCACGTTCAGGAACGAGACAGAACCAACAATGATTATTGCAACCTCGGCTTGTTATCGTGTAACCTTTCTTCATATATAACCCCGGCGTAAATTCTTCTGTCGGAGAATTATACGCAACACCGCCAAGCTTAACTGGCGCAACCTTGATACTGTTCCAAGCTTCGGCAATTTCTTCTGCTTTTAATTTGTCCCACGTAAATGTGCAACTGACATGAATTTCAGTTATATCTTCCGGTAAAAATTCTTTAAACGGAGGGAAGCCAACAAAAGCATATTCATCTATCGGCGTTACCGATGTTTTGACAGGAAATACGCGGGCTATCATGGCTTAACCTTGAAGGATATTGTCTTTCAATATATCGGGACAATCCGAAGCATCAGGATTATACCAATTTGACGGAAGATGTTCCATTAACTCTGACCACCCGAAGCGATCAGGTTGAATAATCGTTCCCTTTGTAGAGATACATCTGAGACAATGATAGAGCAATGATGTGATGACATTATATCCATAACGATCAAACAGCCATGATTTAAATTCAATTTTCCAAAAATAACAATGCTCGCTTTCTTGATAAATTATTTCTGTCAAAGCCAAAGGCATTTTGGACACTTTAACGCTCTTGAAAAGATCCGTTGCGCTAAAAATGTGATCTTCAATTTTCGGTGCGGTTCCATCAACCACAACAAAGAGAATTTTTTCCGTATCAATGTGTCCGATTACAGACGGATATTTCTCTTTTAGCTTGTTTGCTACAGGCTTCATAAAATCATTATAACGTTGATTTTTGTACTCGTTGCTCATTGACTTCATCTCCTATCATTTATTTCCAATAGAATTATGAAACTTACTTTTCGTTACACGTTTTGAATAATTTGCTCCGTCAACCTCATTTTCATCTTCAAATGAATGTTGCTTATCATTCCAATTTCGGATGGTAATTAACAGGTCAACGTGCAAAGGAGAGCGCTGCCCGCACCGTGGACACAAAACAAAAAACAACGACTTGTTTGCTTCATTACTAACACAATAAACATACGATGGTATTTTGCAACAGGCGCAATCAGCTACACAAAAATGAGACATAACCCGCGTAATACTTTTTCTGTCCGTCTCTTTGTTGCTCTCTGTTTTGTTTTCAACACAGTTGTGTTCAGTCATCATTTTCAGTTTGTTTGTTTTTATCATTCAATTTGCTTTCAACCTCTTTCGGAAGTTTTTCAAGCACGCTGTTAATTTCTTTCTTTGAATATCGCAACTCTCCTTCAAAACCATTCATCTTTGCAACCTGAATTACAGTCTCAATTATTTCATCATCTGTGAAACCTTTTTTGCGAAGCTCTGAAATTTCATTTACCATTTCCAA
>JAZUIB010000058.1:0-42946 GCA_045642025.1 Synergistaceae bacterium | reverse complement strand
AATGGTAATGCCGGGAGACCACAGCAAATTTGAAGTAAAACTCATTGCGCCTATAGCGATGGAAGAAGGACTTCGTTTTGCAGTTCGTGAAGGCGGACATACGGTCGGAGCAGGCGTCGTTACAACAATCATCGAATAATTTGATTGGGAGTTGAGCACTTTGACAAAAAAAATCCGTATTAAACTTAAAGCATTCGACAGTCGCGTTCTTGATGCTTCTGCAATCCAGATTGCAGAAACAGCAAAACGCACGGGTGCAAAAGTGTCGGGGCCTGTACCTCTCCCGACGGAAATCGAAAAGTTCTCCGCTCTTACGTCCCCACATACGGACAAAGACGCGCGCGAACAGTTTGAGATCAGGACGCACAAACGTCTTATTGATATCGTAGGTCCGACACAGAAAACAATGGAAACACTCATGGAGCTTAATCTGCCGTCAGGAGTGGATATCCAGATTAAACTGTAGTCTGATCTGTAAACAAAAAGGAGTTGAAACACATGAGTATGGGGATACTGGGCCGCAAGGTTGGGATGACCCAGGTCTTCGACGAGGAAGGCAAGGCAGTGCCTGTAACAGTTATTGAAGCAGGTCCTTGCGCAGTCGTTGAAATCCGGACACCTGAAAAAAACGGCTACAGCGCAGTGCAGCTTGGTTTCGGCGAAGTAAAAGACGCAAAGGTTGCAAAACCGGCGAAAGGTAACTTCGAGAAACAGAACGTAGCACCCAAGCGCTGGCTGAGGGAGTTCCGTGTTGATAATAGCGCGGACTACCAGGTGGGACAGGAAATCACCGTTTCTCTGTTCCAAAATGGCGAAATTGTTGACGCAACAGGCGTTAGCAAAGGAAAGGGATATCAGGGTGTTATGAAGCGCCACGGTTTTGGCGGAATTCCGCAGAGCCACGGTCAGTCAGTTACACATCGTCACCCTGGTTCCATAGGTTGTAGCAGTTACCCTGGACGTGTTCCTAAAGGCCGCAGAATGGCAGGACATATGGGTGCTGAACGTGTCACAACAAAGAACCTTAAGGTCTTCGCAATTGACGAAGAAAATAACCTTATCCTTGTTAAAGGGTCGGTTCCAGGCGCAAAAGACGGACTTGTTATGCTCCGTAAAACAGACAAATAGGGAGGAGAAGACTAATGCCTGTAGTAAAAGAAGTTAACTTCAAAGGCGAAGTAATCGGCGATTATACACTGTCGGATGCAGTCTTCGGTGCTCCTGTACATGTTCCTGCAATGCACCAGGTCGTAGTCGCACATCTTGCAAACTGTCGCCTTGGTACACATAACACTAAAGACCGCGGAGATGTTCGCGGTGGCGGTAAAAAACCATGGAGACAGAAACACACCGGACATGCCCGTGCAGGCAGTAACCGCTCACCAATATGGGTTGGAGGCGGAGTAGCACACGGACCGCATCCTAGAGATTATCACCAGAAGGTCAACAAGAAAGTTCGTCGTCTTGCTCTTTGCAGTGCTCTTACGCTGAAAGTTCAGGAAGAAAAGATGCTTGTTCTCGAAAAAATTGACATTGAAACACCGAAAACTAAAACGATGCTCGCATTTCTTGCAGCAATCAATGCTGAAAAGAAACCGATCTTTGTAACGCACGAAACGAATATTGCAGCCTCAAGATCAGCAGCAAATATTCCCGGTGCCAAGGTTCTTCATGTTGATAGCATCAACGTTTATGACCTTCTTAATCATGAGCAGCTTATTGCGACACCGGAAGCGGTCAAAAAGCTTGAGGAGGTGTTCGCATAATGAACGCAGTAGCACACGATATCATCGTTCGTCCGATTATTACGGAAAGGACCAGCGCTCTTATGGAACTCGGACAGTACACGTTTGAAGTTCTTCCGAAAGCCAACAAGATAGAAATTCGCAAGGCTGTAGAAGAAGTTTTCAACGTTAAAGTTGTAAGAGTTAACACGATTCAGGTTCGTTCAAAACCGAAACGCATGGGTGCCTTTATGGGCCGTTCACGTTCTTGGAAGAAAGCCATCGTAACGCTTGCAGCAGGCGAAAAGATCGCATTCTTCGAAGGCGCCAGCGCATAGAAAAGGGGAATAAACAATGGGAATCAAGAAATTTAAACCCACAACTCCTGCCCGTCGTCAGATGGCTCTGCCTGATTATTCAGAAATTACCAAGACAAAGCCAGAACGTAGCCTAGTCACGTCTCTTAAACAGTCTGGAGGCCGTAACAACAATGGCCGCGTGACATCACGCCACATTGGCGGACACGGCAGAGTAAAATATCGCATTATCGACTTCAAACGCGACAAAGCTGGTATACCGGGAACGGTCGTTTCAATCGAATACGACCCAAACCGTTCAGCACGCATCGCACTTGTTTCCTACCTCGACGGTGAAAAACGTTACATCCTTGCTCCTGTCGGTCTTGGCGTAGGTGACAAAATCTACGCTGGAGACGATTCGGACATTCGCCCGGGAAATGCTCTTAAACTGAAAGCAATTCCTGTTGGTACAGTAATTCACAATATCGAACTGGAACCTGGACGCGGTGGAGTACTCGCTCGTTCAGCCGGAACGTCTGCCCAGCTGATGGCCAAAGAAGGCAAATATGCATACGTTCGTATGCCAAGCGGTGAACTTCGCCTTGTCCTTCTCGAATGCATGGCAACAGTTGGTCAGATTGGCAACGAAGAGCATGAAAATGTTGTCTCCGGTAAAGCAGGAAGAACTCGTTGGCTTGGAATTCGTCCGCATATTCGCGGTATGATTCAGAACCCGGTTGACCACCCGATGGGCGGTGGTGAAGGTAAGAGTAAATCACACAAACACCCTGTTTCACCATGGGGTACACCTGCAAAGGGTTACCGTACGCGTAAGCGTAAAGCTTCGGACAAATTCATCGTCCGCCGCCGCAAGAAGTAATTACGGCTTGTAGGGAGGAAATCAGATTATGACTCGTTCAATAAAAAAAGGACCCTATGTAGATGCGAAACTTCTTCGCAGGGTTGAAGATATGAACGAATCGGGCAAGAAGACAGTTATTAAAAGCTGGGCCCGCAGTTCAAGCATAACGCCTGAAATGGTAGGTCATACAATCGCAGTTCATAACGGACGTATTCATGTCCCCGTTTACGTAAGCGACAATATGATAGGCCACAAACTTGGGGAATTTGCACCTACACGTAAGTTCGGCGGCCATGCCGGACAGGAACGTTCCTCGAAAGTGAAATAGGCTAAGGAGGAACAATCATGGACGTGAAAGCAAAAGCACTCGGACTTAGAGTTCCTGCAACGAAGGTTCGCCGTGTAATCGCTCTCGTAAGAGGCAAAAAAGCGGCAGACGCTCTTGCAATACTTAAGTTCACACCCATTAAAGGCGCGCGTTACACCGAAAAAGTTCTCAAAAGCGCAATCGCTAATGCTGAACACAACTTCGGTCTTGATGTTGATAAACTTTACATCAAAGAAATTACAGCAGATCAGGGAACATACATGAAGCGTTTCCGCCCGGTAGCACAGGGCCGCGCTCATACGTACAGACATCACACCTGTCACATAACGGTGACAGTTGCTGAGAAGTAAGGAGGGGTGACTAGTGGGTCAGAAAGTTCACCCGGTAGGTTATAGACTTGGCGTTATCTATGACTGGGAGTCACGCTGGTTTGCCGATAAGAAGAAATATGCCAAATACCTTCACGAAGACCTTGAGCTCAGAGAATGGATTAAAAAACGCTGGGCAGCAGCAGGTGTAAGCCGTGTAGATATAGAGCGTATCGGAAATGTAATGCGTTTTACAGTTTCGACCGCCCGGCCTGGTGTAGTGATCGGCAAACATGGTGCAGAAATTCAGATAGTTCGCGATGAGTTGCAGAAAAAGACCGGAAACCGGGTCATGATCAACATCCAGGAAATGAAGAACCCTGATATTGAGGCGCAGGTTGTTGCCGAAGGAGTCGCTTCATCTCTTGAGCGTCGTATCAGTTTCAGGCGCGCAATGAAACAGTCAATATTCCGTGCTATGAAATCAGGCGCAAAAGGAATTAAAGTACAATGTGCAGGCCGCCTCGGTGGCGCTGAAATCGCACGTACAGAATGGTACCTTGAAGGTCAACTTCCGCTTTCAACATTGAGAGCAGATATTGATTACGGTTTTGCAGAAGCGCACACAGTCTACGGAATCATCGGTATCAAGACATGGATCTACAAGGGAGAAGTTATGCAGCGCAAACCCATCGAGGTTGAAGCTGTTAAAGCTCCGAAAGAAAGGGGATAACCGCGAATGTTACAGCCGACGAGAGTTAAGTTTCGCAAGCCTCATCTGACGCCGCTCCGTGGTTATGCCAAAGGAGCAAACAAAGTTGACTTTGGTGAATTTGGTCTTCAGGCTTGCACGAACGGATGGATCACAGCCCGTCAAATAGAGGCAGTCCGTGTAGCGCTCAGCCGTAAGATGAAAAAAGGTGGCAAAATCTGGATAAGAATTTTCCCGGATCGTCCTGTCACACAAAAGCCGCTTGAAACCCGAATGGGTAAAGGTAAAGGTAATGTTGAATACTGGACAGCCGCGGTCAAACGCGGACGCGTCATGTTCGAAATCGCAGGTGTCTCAGCAGATGTTGCAGCTGAAGCATTCCGCACTGCCTCCTTCAAGCTGCCGATCAAGGTCAAAATGATTACCCGAGAGGGAGCAGGTGAATAGATATGGATCCCAAAGAATTACGAGATCTCAGCATATCTGAGTTAAATGACAAACAAAAACAGTTGAAGCAAGAGTTGTTCAACCTTCGGTTCCAGAATGCAATAGGACAGCTCAGCAACAACGGACGCATCAAAGAAGTAAAGAAATCAATTGCCCGTGTACTTACTATTATCACGGAAAAAGAAATGGAAGCGAGGAGGTAACCGGCTATGGCAGAAGAAGTCAAATATCGTAAAGCCCGTGTTGGCATAGTAGTCAGCGATAAAATGGAAAAATCCATCGTTGTTCGCGTTGACCGTATGGCAAAACACGAACTCTACGGAAAACCGGTTCTCCGGTCCAAAAAATTCATGGCTCATGATGAGAACAATGAATGCCGCATAGGCGACAGAGTTCAGATTGAAGAAACACGTCCTCTTAGTGCAAGAAAACACTGGGAAGTCACAAAGATCATCGAAAAGGCGCCGATACTCGGCGGTGAGGAGGAGTAAAGCATGATACAGCTGCGTACAGTTCTTAACGTAGCCGACAACAGCGGTGCAAGAAAACTCCTCTGCATCCAGGTTAAAGGCGGCAGTTTCCGCAAAGTCGGAACAGTAGGTGATGTTATTGTGGCGGCCGTTCGCGAAGCAACTCCGAATGCTGCAATTAAAAAAGGCGATGTAGTTAAAGCAGTTATCGTCAGAACGAAAAAAGAAATTCGCCGCAAAGACGGTTCATACGTTCGCTTTGACGATAATGCTGCAGTTGTTATCGATGCTAACGGAGATCCTAAAGGAACACGTATCTTTGGTCCTGTAGCCAGAGAACTCCGCGAAAAAAAATATATGCGCATCGTATCACTTGCGCCTGAAGTTGTGTAGGAGGTAAAGGGTCATGTCCAGAATGGGAATCAGAAAAGATGACCGTGTTAAAGTTCTTTCCGGTAAGGATGCCGGCAAAGAAGGCAAAGTCCTCCGCAGAAATGTAGAGAAAAATACGCTTATTATTGAGAACATCAACATGGTCACCAAAAGCGTACGTCCGAGTCAAAAAGATCCGCGCGGCGGACTTATCAAAAAAGAAGCTCCTGTTCGTGCATGCAAAGTTATGCTTGTATGCCCTGCCTGCGGCAAAGCAACACGTATAGCACATGCATATCTTGACAACGGCGACAAAGTCCGTGTTTGCAAAAAATGCGGCGAAATCATCGATAAGATATAGGAGGGGATAGAATATGACTCCGCGTCTTTTAACAAAATACACTGAAGAAGTCGCTCCCCGCCTCAAGGAACAATTCGCATTTGCAAATGTAATGCAGATTCCGCGTATGGAGAAGATCGTCATAAATATTGGTGTCAACGAAGCAAAAGTAGATACAAAATACATGGATGCTTCAATCAACGAGCTGACGATTATCACTGGTCAGAAACCGATGCTCAAAAAAGCAAAAAAATCCATCGCAGGGTTTAAACTTCGCGAAGGACAGCCGGTCGGTTGCTGCGTTACGCTCAGAGGCGCTAGAATGTGGGAATTCCTTGACCGTCTTATCAATATTGCACTTCCGCGTATTAAAGATTTTCAGGGTGTTTCAAAGAAGGGGTTTGACGGTCGTGGGAACTATAACCTCGGTCTTAAAGAACAACTTCTTTTCCCTGAAATTGACTTTGATAAAGTCATTCGTCAGCGCGGAATGAACATTTCGTTTGTTACGACGGCGAAAGCGGACGAAGAAGCCCAGGCTCTTCTTAAAGAGCTTGGTATGCCGTTCACTCACTAAGAAGGAGCATACACCATGGCAAGAAAAAGTCTGATAAACAAATCAAAACTTGAGCCTAAGTTCAAGGTTAGAAAACACAACCGCTGCCCGCTTTGCGGACGTATCCACGGATATATGCGGAAATTTGATATGTGCCGCTGCTGCTTCAGAAAACTCGCGCGTGAGGGCAAAATCCCCGGCGTAGTCAAATCGAGCTGGTAGGCACGGGCAAGGAGGATACTGAATGTATATTACAGATCCTGTCGCGGATATGCTTACACGCATCAGAAATGCTAACATCGTTTATCTTGAAACAGTAGACATGCCGCTTAGCAAGATGCGTCTAGAAGTAGCACGTCTTCTCAAAGAAGAAGGTTATATCCGCAATTACAAGACAGTCAACGACCCCAAACAAAAGATGGCACTTTTGAGAGTCACTATGAACTATGGTCCGGCCAAAGAACGCGTTATCCAGGGGCTTCGCCGTATAAGCAAACCCGGACGCCGCATCTATGTCGGAAAAGAAGACCTTCCGAAAGTTATGGGTGGTCTCGGAATAGCCATGATTTCAACATCAGCCGGACTTATGACCGACGCTGAAGCCCGCAAACGCGGACTCGGCGGCGAAGTTGTATGTTTCGTGTGGTAGCGGAGGTGCCGGTATGTCAAGAATAGGACGTAAACCGATAGCTCTTCCTAACGGTGTTGAATTTAAAATCGACGGCAAACACATTGCAGTAAAGGGCGGCAAAGGCCAGCTCGAAATGGATGTTATGCCGCAGATTAGCGTCAAACTTGAAGACGGTCAGGTCATAGTTGAACGCGAAAGCGAAGTAAAAGCAGTGCGTGCAGCGCACGGTATGACGAGAGCTATGATCAGCAACATGATTACCGGTGTCAGTTCCGGTTTCGAAAAGAAACTTGAAATCGTCGGCGTTGGTTATCGTGCTGCCATGCAGGGCAAGACACTGGTGCTTAACCTTGGTTATTCACATAGCATCGAAGTGGTTCCCCCGCAGGGAATCGAGTTTGCCTGCCCGTCACCTATTAACATTACAGTCAGCGGCATTGACAAACAGGTTGTTGGTCAGGTCGCGGCAAATATTCGTGAATATCGCTCACCTGAACCGTATAAAGGCAAAGGTATTAGATATGAAGGCGAATATGTAATCCGTAAAGCCGGCAAAGCCGGTGCGAAAAAGTAAAGGCGAGGTGTAGGACGTTGAAAAATTGCAGTCGTAACGCAATGCGCGAACTCCGCCACCAGCGTCTCAGGAAGCACGTTTCAGGAACAACGGAACGCCCGCGTCTTGCGGTATTTGGCAGTCTGAAACATATCTATGCGCAGATTATCGATGACGTTAAAGGATGCACCGTTGTTTCAGCCTCAACAATGGACAAAGATTTCGCTATTGCTGCAAAAGGCAATATCGAAGCAGCCAAAGAGGTTGGAAAGAGAATAGCTGAGCGTGCTCTGGCTAAAGGCGTGGACACAGTTGTTTTCGACAGAGGCGGACATATCTATCATGGTAGAGTCCAGGCTCTTGCAGATGCAGCTCGTGAAGCTGGCCTGAAGTTCTAAGGGGAGGCAGAGTACTGTGGCGAAAGAAAACAAAAATAACAAAAAAGAAGCTAATAAATCATACAGTAGCAGAGGACTCGAACTTACAGAACGTGTAGTTTTTGTCAACCGTGTAGCTAAGGTTGTCAAAGGTGGTAAACGTTTTCGTTTCGCCGTTCTCGTTGCGGTAGGTGACGGTGTTGATCAGGTTGGGCTTGGCATGGGCAAAGCAAAAGAAATTTCTGAAGCAATGCGTAAAGCAGTCGAGCACGCAAAGAAAAACCTTATTGATCTCAAAAAGGTCGGGACAACAATCCCTCACCCGATTATCGGCAAATTCGGAGCAGCGGAAGTGCTCTTCCGTCCTGCAGCACCGGGTACAGGAGTCCTTGCAGGTTCCTCTGTACGCCCGATTATGGAGCTTGGCGGAATCAAAGATGTTATAGCCAAGGTAACGGGCAGAACGGCAAACCCGATTAACATTGCATACGCAACCATGGACGCGGTAAAACGTTTCCGTACACCGGAAGAAATTTACCGTCTTCGCGGAATTGAGCGTAAAGACGCATAGGAGGAGCAGACTATGGCGAAACTTCATATTACGTGGAAAAGAAGCACAGTCGGGCGTCCCCCGCGTCAGGAAAGAGTTATTGCTGCCCTCGGGCTTCATAAACTCAATGACACAGTAGTACACGACGACACTCCGCAGATTCGCGGCATGGTTAACAAAATCTGCCACCTTCTCGAGTGGACAGTCGAAGAATAGGAGGTTCCGGCATGAAGCTTGAAGAACTTTGCCCTGCACTGGGCTCAAGAAAAGCCAAAAAACGTCTCGGTCAGGGACTTGGAAGCGGACAGGGAAAAACAGCAGGCAAAGGCCATAAAGGTCAGAAAGCCCGTAAAAGTCCGGACATCAGTCCAAACTTTGAAGGCGGACAGATGCCGCTTGCTCGCCGTATGCCCAAACGCGGTTTCAGCAACTTCCGTTTCGCAGTAAAATACCAGATAGTCAACCTTGAAGAACTTGACGCACGTTTTGAAGACGGAGCAGAAGTAGACGCAGCAAAACTTGCGACACTCCGCCTTATCACAAACGTAGCAGCGCCTGTCAAGATTCTCGGTGAAGGTGAAATTACCAAAAAACTTACGGTGAAGGCAAAAGCATTCAGCGCTTCGGCAAAAGCAAAACTCGAAGCAGCCGGTGGAAAAGCCGAGGTGATCTAAGGTGCTTGATTCCTTTAAAGATGCCGCTAAACTGCCTGATTTGAAACGTCGTTTCCTATTTGTACTCGGGGCCCTTTTTGTGTACCGTCTCGGTGCACTTATTCCGACCCCAGGTATAAATGCGGCAGCTCTTTCAAAACTTTTTGAACAGAGCGGTATTTTAGGATTCCTCGATCTCTTTGCCGGCGGTGCCCTCAGCAGATTTGGTATATTTGCATTGGGTGTTACACCGTATATCAACTCCAGTATTGTCATGCAGTTGCTTGCAGTTGTCATCCCAAGTTTTGAAAAAATGATGAAAGATGGTCCTGACGGACAGAAAAAAATGGTTCAGTACACACGTATTGGCACAATCATTTTTGCTGTTGTTCAGGCGCTCGGTCTGACAGGTTGGCTAAGAAGCGCGGGTATTTTCTCAGGATCATGGCTTGACGTCTGTGTTGTAACACTTACACTTACAACCGGCGCCATGGCAGTTATGTGGCTTGGCGAACTTATGTCAGACCACGGTATAGGCAACGGCATTTCAATGCTCATCTTTGCCGGTATAGTTGCTAGAATACCTGATGCTGTTATCAGAACATTCCAGTTTCTGAAACTTGGCGAACTTAACCTTATCGTGTTCTTTATCGCGGTTATCTTTATGCTTGCAGTTGTGGCAGGTTGCGTGCTTCTCCAGGAAGGTCAGCGTCGTATGCCAGTACAGTATGCAAAACGTGTTGTGGGTAACAAAATGTATGGCGGACAGAGTACATTTATTCCGCTTAAAGTCAATACAGCAAGCGTTATTCCTATTATTTTCGCTTCTTCTGTATTGCTTTTCCCATACACCATTGCAGGGTTCTTCCACGGTCCTGTTGCGCAGATGATAGTGAAGTGGTTCAGTCCGACAAGTCCTGTTTACATGGTATTATATGTAATTCTGATAATCTTCTTCGGTTTCTTCTATACAGCAGTTGTTTTTAAACCTGAAGAAATTGCCGAAAATATGAAGAAAAACGGCGGATTTATTCTTGGTATCCGTCCGGGTAAACCGACTGAAGAATATCTTGAAAAGGTGATGGAACGCATTACTCTCGCCGGTTCAATCGCGCTTGCGATAATCGCAGTTGTGCCTACACTTATGACAAAAGTTCTCAATATCAATTCCTTCTATTTTGGAGGAACCGCAGTTATAATTGTTGTTGGTGTTGCGCTTGATACCGTCCACGAAATCGAAGCACAACTTCTTATGCGCCATTATCAGGGTATTCTGAAACGCCAGAACAAATCAGGCGGTCTTCTCAGACTGTAATTAGGTGTACAGATGAGAATAATCCTTATAGGCGCTCCTGGCGCAGGTAAAGGAACACAGGCCGCAACAATTAAAGCCAAATATCCTATCGCCCATATCTCAACCGGCGATATGCTCAGAGTTAACGTTAAAGAAGGTACAGAGCTTGGAAAATTGGCAAAATCCTATATGGATGCAGGAAAACTTGTTCCTGATCAGGTTATTATTGACATGGTGGAAGCAAGACTCAAAAAAGACGACTGTATTGCCGGTTTCATGCTTGACGGGTTTCCAAGAACGCTACTGCAGGCAGAAGCGCTCAGCAGACTTCTTGACAAACTTGGCATGAAACTCGACGCGGCGGTCGAACTTAAAATTGAAGATGAGGTTGTGGTCAATAGACTTACTTCAAGAAGAGTTTGCAAAACATGCGGAGAAATTTACAACACGATGCTCAAGCCAGTAAAGGCTGACGGTGTCTGTGACAAATGCGGAGGAAAAGTTGTCCAGCGCGATGACGATAAAGAAGAAGTTATTCGTAAGCGTCTTACCGTATTCCATGAACAGACAGCACCAATCGTTGATTACTATGATACGAAAGGTGTGTTGCTTAAAATTGATGCATCAGGAGCAAAGGATGCAGTCCTGAATCTGCTTGAATGCAAAGGCATTAGATAGAATGATAACGTTCAAAAGCGACCGTGACATCGTTAAGATGAGAAAAGCGGGACAGCTTGTAGCAGATATTCTTAAACTAATGAGAGACCTCGTAAAGCCAGGTATAGATACTTTAACGCTGGACTTGGCTGCCGAGAACCTTATTAAGAAATCAGGCGGCAAACCTGCTTTCAAAAACTACAAAGTTTCATGGGTTCCGATAGCATTTCCTGGAACAATATGTGCCTCAATAAACAACGAGATTGTTCACGGAATACCTTCCAAAGACAGAATCCTCACAGAGGGTGACATCTTTACAGTAGATACCGGAGCCTCCATTGATGGCTTTTTTGGAGATGCCTGCTGTACATACGCGGTTGGACACATTAGTGATGAACGCAAGCGGCTGCTCGACATCACTCTTCAGTCTCTCCACAACGGTATGAAAGCAGTTAGACCCGGAGCAACACTCGGAGATGTTGGCTATGCCGTTGAGCGTACTGTTGTTCCTTACGGTTACGGACTTGTTCGTGACTATGCAGGACATGGCATTGGCCGTAGGTTACACGAAGCGCCCCAGATTCCCAATTACGGTAAACCTGGAAATGGGCTAATAATTAAGCCGAGAATGACATTGTGTGTTGAGCCGATGGTAATGACTGGTGCTGAAGAAGTCAGAACACTTGATGACCATTGGACGGTTGTTACCGCTGACGGCAGTGATGCTGCGCACTTTGAAAACACATTGCTCGTAACAGACAATGGAGTAGAAGTTCTGACACCATGGGAAGAATAATGATGGAATTCAGAATCGGTGATCTCGTGAAAGTTCGTCAAGGAAAGTACGCAGGAAATTTATTTGTGGTAATATCCACAGAAGGTGATTCGCGAGCGGTGATCGCAGATGGTAGTTTTTACAAATGCGATAAGCCGAAAATGAAAAATGTGAAGCACCTTCAGAAGACGCAGATCAATCTTGAAGATGTTGCCGGACGTATCGCTGGGGGCAAAGTCCCGGACAACGGCTGGCTGATTCGGGAGATTTCAGCGGTTTCAGACGACGGCAGCATATCCTGCAAACAGGGAGGTTGAGATAACTGCATGGACAAAGAAGATATAATTGAGGTAAAGGGCAAGGTTGTTGAACCTTTACCGAATGCCATGTTCCGTGTAGAGTTGGAAAACGGTCACAAAATACTGGCCCATGTATCCGGAAAAATGAGAATGAATTTTATCAGAATTCTTCCGGGTGACCGTGTGCAGTTGGAGCTTTCGCCATACGATTTGACCCGTGGGCGAATCACATATAGATACAAATAACAAACAAATTTAATCCGTTAGGATCAAGAATTTCTCAAGGAGGTCTGCAACAAATGAAAGTAAGACCGTCGGTCAAACCAATTTGTGAATTTTGCAGAATAATCAAACGTCACGGCGTAGTGCGCGTAATATGCAGCAAAAACCCGCGTCACAAACAGCGCCAGGGTGGAAGGAGATAGCAGAATATGGCACGTTTAGCCGGAGTTGACCTGCCGCGCGACAAGAGAATCGAAATCGCTCTTACCTACATCTATGGAATTGGGCCTGCATATGCAAGCCGTATTCTTGAAGCAACAGGTGTAAATCCTGACGTTCGTGTTAAGGATATGAGTGAGGAAGACGAACAGAAACTTCGCGCAGAACTCGAAAACTATGTTCTCGAAGGCGATCTTCGCCGTGAGAGAGCTATGAACATCAAACGTCTTATGGATATCGGAAGCTACCGTGGGCTCAGACATCGTCAAGGGTTGCCTGTCCGTGGACAGAAGACGAAAACAAACGCCCGCACCCGCAAAGGACCGAAACGTACGGTTGCCGGCAAAAAGAAAGCTACAAAATAACGCTTTACAGGGAGGGATCATAAGTGGCCAAACGCGTACAGCGTACTCGTAAACGCAAAGACAAGAAGAATGTAAGTTACGGCGTTGCACACATCTATTCAACGTTTAACAACACAATCGTAACGCTTACAGATAAACAGGGCAATGCGCTTTCATGGTCTGCAGGCGGAAACGTTGGTTTCAAAGGTGCACGCAAATCAACACCGTATGCAGCACAAATGTCAGCCGAACAGGCGGCAAAAGCAGCCAAAGACCACGGTGTCATTGAAGTTGACGTAGTTGTAAAAGGTCCTGGACCTGGTCGTGAATCAGCAATTCGCGCCCTTCAGGCAGCAGGACTCAGCATTAACGTCATTCGTGACGCAACACCGATTCCGCACAACGGATGTCGTCCGCCGAAGCGTCGTCGCGTGTAGTTTATAAGGAGGAAACAAAGTATGAGCAGATATACAGGACCTGTATGCCGCCTCTGCCGTGCAGAAGGTTGCCAGCTCTTTCTTAAAGGTGACCGTTGCTATACCGACAAATGCGCATTTAAAAAACGCAATTCAAAACCGGGTCAGCACGGTACACGCCGAGGCAAAATGAGTGAATACGGACTCCGTCTCCGTGAAAAGCAGAAACTTCGTCGTTTTTACAGCCTTAACGAAGCACAGTTCAGCACAATTTACGCTGAAGCAGCAAGACTTGCCGGACAGACTGGTCACAACTTTCTTCAGCTTCTTGAACGCCGTGTAGACAATGTTGTCTATCGTCTAGGATTTGCAGTCAGTCGTGCTCAAGCGCGTCAATTTGTCCGTCACGGTCATTTCACGGTTAACGGCCGCAAGCTTGACATACCCAGCGCAATGCTTAAACCTGGTGATGTAATTGCAGTAGCCGAAGGTAGCCGTGAAATCGCGGTAATCAAGGAAAACGTCGAAGCTGCAGCATCGCATGCAGTTCCGGCATGGCTTGAACTTAATGCAAGTGCTCTTTCAGGCACAATAATAACAATACCTGTTCGCGAACAAATTGAAGTTCCTGTACAGGAGCAGCTCGTCGTCGAATTCTATGCACGTTAGTGCGAATAACTGAAAGGAAGGGGTTAGTATGGAACACGATCGTTACGAAGTCGTAATGCAGGAGTCTACCCCATCATACGGTAAATTAACAATCGAGCCGCTTGAAAGAGGCTATGGAGTAACAGTTGGAAACTCACTTCGTAGAGTTCTCCTCTCATCAATCTCCGGGGCTGCGATAATTGCGGTTCGCATAGAGGGTGTTCTTCACGAGTTCAGCACTGTTCCAGGCGTAAAGGAAGATGTGATTGAGCTCCTCGTAAAACTTAAATCCATAGCTGTCAGTTGCCATGTCAACATTGTTAAAACTCTGAGACTTGAAGTTACGGGCCCTAGAATTGTAACAGCTGCTGACATTCAGCCGGACGCTGATATTGAATTCCCGAATCCCAATGCGTACATTTGTACGCTTGAAGATGGTGCAACACTTGCCATGGACATATATATCAGCACAGGAACAGGCTATGCACCGATTGACAGACCACGTGCGCCATGGCTTCCAGCAGATGCGCTCCAGACAGACGCACTATTCTCACCGGTTGAAAGAGTCAAATACGAAGTTGGTGACAAACGCCAGGGACAGCGTACAGACTATGACAGCCTTAACCTTGAAATATGGACAAACGGTACGGTTACACCAGAAAACGCCATTGTCCAGGCAGGAAAAATCCTCAAAAGCTACTATACCTCCATCGTGGATACAATAGCAGGTCCAGGTAGCAGTGATGATATCAGAGACATCGTCGGTGACGGTTCGCCAAAACAGAAAGCCTATCAGATTGGTGACAATGCATGGCTTGGACGTTCAGTAAGAGACCTTGAACTCTCAGTACGCAGTGAAAACTGTCTACTCCGCGGAGGAGTGCATCTCATAAGCGAACTTGTTGAAAAAACAAGAGATGACCTTATGAAAACACGCAACCTTGGAAGAATTTCCCTCAAAGAAATAGAAGACAAGCTTGCAAAGTTAAACCTTCATCTTGCCGGTGAAGAAGTTACAGAGGAGGAAAATTAAATGAGACACCGCATGGCACTTAGAAAACTTGGGCGCTGCAGTTCCCATCGTTGGGCAATGCTTGGTAACATGGCGGCAAGTCTCTTTGTTGCAGGTAGCATAGTTACAACTGAAACAAGAGCCAAAGAAGTTCGTAAGATTGCCGAAAAAATGATTACAAAAGCAAAATCAGGCACACTCAACGATCGTCGTCTTGTTATAGCACGCATGCCGCACAAAGAAGCAGTCACCAAGCTCTTTGCTGAACTTGGACCGAAATATAAAGACCGTAACGGCGGATACACAAGAATAGTCAAACTAGGAGCACGCCTCGGTGATGCATCACCTATGGTCGTAATCCAACTCGTTGACTAATTAACGGCAGTAAAAAAACTCTCTGCGAAAGCAGAGAGTTTTTTTAGTTTGTAGATTGTAGATCGCTCTATCTGTTGCGTGCTATTTTTGCCCGTATTACAAACAGAACCGCCGTAAGCAGAGCCACAGTAAACGGAAGGGCGGCAAGAGCGATGGTGTTTTCATAAGTGTACGCAAGCCAACCCGCAAGCAGATAACCTGCTCCTGCGCATGCAATCACGACAGTAGCGTACGGAAGTTGCGTTGTGACATGATTTACATGCTCGCAGTGTGCACCTGCGGAAGCCATAATTGTTGTGTCGCTGATGGGAGAGCAGTGGTCGCCTGCTACAGCGCCTGAAAGGCACGCCGCGATTGAAACGATCAGCATTTGATAAGTGTTGGGCGAATCAAAGATATTATAGACAATAGGAATTAAAATAGCGAAAGTTCCCCAACTTGTACCAGTCGAAAAAGCTAGAAAAACGGCAACGACAAAAATAATGACTGGCAGAAAAAGTTGCAGCGAAGCGGCAGAGGCCGTAATAGCGTTATGAACAAAGTGCTTCGCGCCGAGAAGCCCAGTCATGCCTGAAAGAGTCCACGCCATGGAAAGAATAAGAATAGGCGCGATCATTGACTTAAACCCCTCTGGAATACAATCCATAAACTCCTGAAAACTGATAACGTTGCGGGACATATACAGACAGAAAGTAAAAACAAGCGTTACAAAACTGCCGAATACAAGCCCCCTCGAAGCGTTACAGTTCGCAAAAGCGTTAACAAACGGCACACCGTCAAAAAAACCGCCCGTGTAGAGCATACCGCAACAACAACAGAAAATCAGCACAGCAACAGGAGCAACAAGGTCAAACACCTGTCCTTTCGGATTTATTATTTCCGCACTCACTTCACCGTAAGGGCGCGCTTCAGTGGTAAAAAGGTCACCTTTAGCAGCATTATCCTCATGCAACTTCATACTGCCGAAATCGAAATTCATAAAAGCCATGGCAAAAAGCATAAAAATTGTTGCCAACGCATAGAAATTCAGCGGAATAGTTTGCAAAAATATAGTGAATCCGTTATACTGTGACTCCTTCGGAATAGAAGAAGTCACAGCCGCAGCCCAACTTGAAACAGGCGCAAGAATACAGACAGGCGCAGCCGTTGCGTCAATCTGATAAGCTAACTTCGCGCGGCTTATGCCTCGTGCGTCAGTGACAGGACGCATGACAGAGCCAACAGTTAGACAATTAAAATAATCATCAACGAAAATCAGAATACCGAGCACAGAAGTAGCACAAAGAGCGCCCGTGCGCGACTTGATATTCTTAGAAGCCCAGTAGCCGAAAGCGCGCGAGCCGCCCACCTTGTTCATCAAAGCGACAAGAATACCCAGAATGACAAGAAAAACAATAATGCCGGTGTTCCAAGAGTCCGAAAGCTTTGTAATCATGCCACCATCGGCATTGTAGAACAGAGTATTCAGCATAAGAACAGGGTTTCCATTCGCATAAAGCAGTGCGCCGAACAAAATGCCGGTAAAAAGCGAAGAATAAACTTCTTTTGTAATAAGTGCGAGGAGAATTGCTATAACAGGTGGAAGCAGGGCAAAAAACGAAGCATAAACAGCAGGCTTGTAACTGTCTGCCGCGAAAGTGGGTGGCTCGTTATTTACCCACGCTAGAATAACAAACAGTAAAATAGCCGCAATCAAAAAGGCATAATTATTCCTTCGCATACAAAACACCTCCGTATTTTCTGAAATTATACAACAAAACACGCAAAAAACAAGCAGTATGCATGTATAACATGCGTTGTTGTGGCTAAGTACAAAAATGATGTAAATTTGTAAAATTTTTATTTACCAATGACAATTTATACAAAAAATAGTATATTTAGGCTGGTATTATTGTAAAAAACAAATACATATACAGTCAAAGGAGACAGCAAAATGCAAACAGGAATTAAAACTGCAGAAATGACAGTACAAGAACTGGAAAAATACGGAGATAAACAGGCACGTCTACTATGCTGTATGACAGGAAAATCCTTTCCCGCATTTCTTGCAGACCTGCAGCACGCCTGCTTTGAAGAACGTAAAATCAGTCGGTCTAAATATGTGATGAGTGTTTTCAACCGAATGGATAGAGAATATAACAAGACCAAAGCTGACTTTGAAAATTACCTGTTGAGTCGTACAGACTCGGAAATCAGCATCGGAAAATACGGTAAGATGCATGAGTATTGGCTTGCGAAAAAACACGCTTCCAACTATAAACTACTTAAAGAAACTGGTAACCTCATAAAATATCTTGCTAAGTACAATCGCTTTGCAGAGGTACGAATAAAAATTATCATGGAAGAATATTCAAAAATTGCAGCAAACTGTGTCCCCACCGAAGACTCACCCGAAAGAAAATCCTACATTGACAAACTGCGTAGACTTGCTGAAATTGCTATATGCAAAAGTACGTGTGAAATACGCGAAATAGTTTGCTGAGCAAATGATCCGTCTAAATGAGGAAAGTTTTTGTGTTCGTCATATCCTTATTTGCGGATTACCACAGCAGTGCGCAGGTTTCCGCATCGCTTGTGTACTGCAACTGAATTCCGTTATATAAAGTGGCACGTAATATCGAAATTGTGAAACTGTTTGTTAAAAAATAGGGTGTAATAGGTGGTGTGTTAGGAGTAGAGAGTAGATTGCAGTAAAACGCTTGGACTGGCTCAACTGGAAACATTAAACGTTTTTTCCAAAACTACAGAGCTACTGTGTTACTGGTTTTTCATGAGCCCATTTGTGCCGATGATACTAGATTCTGTGCTAAGTCCGGAGAAGTTCTGCGAAATGATGGATACAAAACAATTTCCCAGCTAGTGCAGGGAAATTGTTTTGTATCACCTGTATAGGGAAGTTAAAGTCTTTTTAGAAGAGTCCAGAAATACGACCGTTCTCATCTACGTCTATTTTTTCTGCCGCAGGGATTTTCGGAAGTCCGGGCATGGTCATAATATCTCCTGTGAGGACTACTACGAAGCCTGCGCCTGCTGAAACTTTGACGTTTTTGACCGTTACGGTGAAGTCTTCGGGGGCGCCGAGTTTTGTAGCGTCGTCGGAGAAACTGTACTGCGTTTTTGCTATGCAGACAGGGATTTTGTCATAGCCGAGGGCTGTGAGTTCTTCTATCTGTTTTTTCGCGTTCGGCAGGATTGTGATGCCTTTTCCGCCGTATATTTTCGTGACAACTGCGTTGATTTTATCTTCTATGCTTCCGTCAAGTTCGTAGGAGAAGGTGAAATTGCCTTTTTCTTCTTCGCAGAGGCGCACAACTTCTTTGGCGAGCTCTACGCCGCCTTTTCCGCCTTCTGCCCATACTGTTGAGAGTACAGTATTGACGCCGAGTTCACGGCATTTTTTGATAATGAAGTCGATTTCAGCATCTGTGTCAGTCGGGAAGCGGTTGACTGCGACAACGCAGGGGAGCTGATAGACATTTTTGATGTTTGCAACGTGACGGAGAAGGTTGGGTATGCCTTTATCGAGCGCTGAGAGGTCTTCGGTGTTAAGTGATTTTTTGTCGAGTCCGCCGTGCATTTTAAGGGCACGGACTGTTGCGACGACGACAACTGCGTCTGGGGTGAGTCCTGCCATGCGGCATTTGATGTCGAGGAATTTTTCGGCGCCAAGATCTGCGCCAAATCCTGCTTCGGTGACTGTGTAGTCGCCCATTTTGAGTGCCAGGCGTGTTGCCATAACGGAGTTGCAGCCGTGCGCTATGTTTGCGAATGGCCCGCCGTGGACAAATGCCGGTGTGCCTTCGAGTGTCTGCACAAGGTTTGGCTTGAGCGCATCTTTGAGCAGAGCGGTCATTGCGCCTACTGCTTTGAGGTCTCCTGCTGTTATTGGCTTGCCGTCGAAGTTATAGCCAACGATTATTCTCGCAAGGCGTGCTTTGAGGTCTGTAATAGAACTCGCGAGGCAGAATACTGCCATGATTTCGCTTGCCACGGTGATGTCAAAGCCGTCTTCGCGCGGTGTGCCGTTGGCTTTTCCGCCGAGTCCGTCGGTGATGAAGCGGAGCTGTCTGTCGTTCATGTCAACACAGCGTTTCCATGTTATGCGGCGCACGTCTATACCGAGCGCGTTGCCCTGCTGAATGTGGTTGTCAAGCATTGCGGCAAGCAGATTGTTTGCAGCGCCGATTGCGTGGAAGTCGCCTGTGAAGTGGAGATTGATGTCTTCCATGGGAACGACCTGCGCATAGCCGCCGCCCGCCGCGCCGCCTTTTACGCCGAAAACAGGTCCCAATGAGGGTTCGCGAAGCGCGACTACTACGTCTTTGCCGATGAGTTTCAGTCCGTCGGCAAGTCCGATTGTTGTGGTGGTTTTGCCTTCGCCCGCTGGTGTTGGCGTGATTGCTGTTACAAGGACAAGTTTTCCATCGTTCCTGTCTGTTTCTTTAATGAGGTCGGGGTTAACTTTGGCCTTCCAACGGCCATACTGCTCAATGTACTTTTCGTCAACATGTGCTTTTTCGGCGATTTTGCCGATTGGCTCGAGTACACATTCCTGTGCGATTTCAATGTCTGTTTTCCAAGTCATAATACATACCTCCTATAGAATTTTGAATACCGTTCGTTTACCGTTTACTGCTCAAAATACCTAACTGCCGCTTCGAACATTTTTATGTCGTAGCATCCTTGTACATTTTTGTAGAGTCCAGTGCCTCTGCGTTCGCTGTGTCCCATTTTGCCGAATACACGCCCGTCGGGTGATGTGATGCCTTCTATGGCGAAAAGTGAGCCGTTCGGGTTGTAGTGTATATCTGACGAGGCATTGCCTTTGAGGTCAACGTACTGTGTGGCTATCTGTCCGTTTGTCGCAAGTTTGCGTATAAGTTCTTCGGAAGCGAGGAAACGACCTTCTCCGTGAGATATAGGACAACTGTATATTTCACCGGGGGTTGTTAGCGCAAGCCATGGCGATTTGTTTGAGGCAATGCGTGTTCTGACTATACGTGATTGGTGGCGTGCTATTGTGTTGAATGTAAGTGTGGGACAGTTTTCGTCTGTATCGATGATTTTGCCGAAGGGAACAAGCCCGAGTTTGACAAGCGCTTGGAAGCCGTTGCATATTCCGCAGATAAGGCCTTCTCTGTTGTCAAGCAGTTCTGTAACTTTTTCTTTGACTGCTGCGTTGCGGAAGAATGCCGTTATGAATTTTGCGCTTCCGTCAGGTTCGTCTGCACTAGAGAAACCTCCTGGTATGAATATCATCTGTGAGGTCTCAATCCGTTTTGCGAAGTATTCTACGCTTTCACTGATTGCTGCTGCCGTAAGGTTTTTAATTACAACTATTTCAGCTTCTGCACCTGCGTCTTCCATTGCTTTTGCACTATCGTATTCGCAGTTTGTGCCCGGGAAAGTAGGAATGAGAACTTTGGGTCGCGCGTGCTTCGTGACTGCGTTTACGTGTTTGTCTGTCTCGTAAGTGAAGTTTTCAAAACTGCCTTTGGCATCAGGAATATTGCAGGCAAATACGGGCTCAAGTTTGTTTTCGTAGAGCGAAAGGATTTCACTGCATAAGATTTGTTCGTCTTTGTAACTGAATTTGCTGTTGTCTGTGATTGTGCCGAATATATTGTCAGGCTCAATGTCGTCAGTGATTTCAAGCAGAAATGCGCCGTAGTCATAACCGAAGATGTCATTTTGGGTTAGTTTGCCGTCAAAGGCAAAGCCGTAACCATTGCCTATGCTCATTTTGATTACAGCTTCCGCGCAGCCTCCTATTCCCGGAGTGTAGCAGGCAACTGCTTTGCCGCTTCTGACAAGTTTTGTCACCTTGTCAAAGAGCGCAAGCAGGCTTTCTGCTTTTGGCAGTCCGTATTTGTCTTTTTCGGGTGCAAGGCGGATTACTATGTGTCCCGCCTGTTTGAATTCCGGCGATATAACGTCGTCCGTTTTCTGCGTTGTGACGGCGAAGGAAACGAGCGTAGGTGGTACATCAAGTTTTTCAAAACTGCCGCTCATTGAATCTTTGCCGCCGATTGCGGCGATGCCGAGCTCTTTTTGAGCCCTGAATGCGCCGAGCAGTGCCGCGAACGGTTTGCCCCAGCGTTGGGGGTCTTTCCCGAGTTTTTCAAAGTATTCCTGGAAGGTGAGGTAAATGTCTTTAAATTCCGCGCCGCTTGCGATCAACTTGCAAACAGATTCAACTACTGCAAGGTATGCGCCGCGGCAGGGATTCTGTGATGTTATGAATGGATTGTAGCCCCAACTCATGAGCGAGCAGTTGTCGGTGTGTTTTTTTTCGACCGATATTTTCTGCACCATTGCTTGTGTGGGGGTGAGCTGATATTTGCCGCCGAACGGCATAAATACTGTGCCTGCACCTATTGTGGAGTCAAAACGTTCCGAAAGTCCGCGTTTTGAGCAGCAGTTGAGGTCTGAGGCAACCGCACGGAAGTTGTCTGCAAATCCGCCGGAAATCTCTTTTTCTTTGTAGTCTGTTTTGGGAACTTCAACCGTGATGTGTTTTTTTGCACCGTTTGAGTTGAGAAATTCGCGGCTGATGTCAACTATAGTTTTGCCGTTCCATTTCATTTTAAGACGCGGGAGTTCTGTTACAATGGCAACTTTGCACGCCTGCAGATTTTCTTTTGCCGCAAGAGCGAGGAAGTGATCGAGTTCTTTGGCTTCAACAACTACCGCCATACGCTCCTGTGACTCGCTTATTGCAAGTTCTGTGCCGTCAAGTCCGTCATATTTTTTGGGCACTGCGTTGAGGTCTATTTCAAGTCCGTCCGCAAGTTCTCCGATTGCGACGGACACTCCGCCTGCGCCGAAGTCATTGCAACGTTTTATGAGTCTGCTCGCTTCAGAATTTCTGAAGAGCCTCTGCAGTTTTCTTTCTTCTGGTGCGTTACCTTTCTGAACTTCGGCTCCGCAGGTTTCAACGGAGTGACTGTTGTGTGCCTTTGACGCGCCTGTTGCGCCTCCTATGCCGTCGCGGCCTGTGCTTCCGCCTAGAAGTATTACAACATCTCCAGGGATAGGGCGTTCGCGGCGTACATTTTCTGCTGGTGCCGCTGCGATTACAGCGCCTATTTCTAATCGTTTTGCGGCGTATCCGGGATGATAGATTTCATCAACTATGCCTGTGGCAAGCCCAATTTGGTTACCGTAGGAGGAGTAACCGTTGGCTGCTGTGGTGACAATTTTTCTCTGTGGCAGTTTGCCAGGGATTGTTTGGCTGACTGGCTGAAGAGGATCTGCAGCACCTGTGATTCTCATTGCACCGTAAACATAAGAACGGCCTGAAAGTGGATCGCGTATGGCGCCGCCTACGCAGGTTGCTGCGCCGCCGAAAGGCTCTATTTCCGTAGGGTGGTTGTGAGTTTCATTTTTGAAGAGGAGAAGCCACGGTTCTTTGAGGCCGTCAACTTCAATTTCAATTTTTACTGTACAGGCGTTGATTTCTTCAGATTCGTCAAGTTTGTCAAGTTTTCCGTTCACTTTAAGATATCTGCACGCGAGTGTCCCTATGTCCATGAGGCATATAGGTTTTGTTCTGTTAAGTTCTTTTCTTGCTGAGATGTATTCGTCCCAGCACTGCTGAAGTAATGCATCATCAAAACTGACTTTGTCGATTATAGTGTTGAAGGTTGTGTGCCTGCAATGGTCTGACCAGTATGTGTCCGTTAGCTTGATTTCCGTTATTGTTGGATCACGTCCTTCTTCTTTAAAAGCTTTCTGAAAGAATATCAGGTCGTCAAGGTCCATTGCCAGACCGTTCAGCGCGAGAAAATCGGCAAGTTGTTCTTCGCTGAAGTATCTGAAGCCTTCAACAGTTGCTACTTCTGTAGGAATTTCGTGTTCTGTTTTAAGCGTTGAGGGAAGAGAAAGCTGTGCTTCGCGTGCTTCAACGGGGTTAATGACGTATTGTTTGATTTTTGCAAGTTCTTCCTGAGTTACCGCGCCGTAAAGAGCATAAACTTTTGCAGAGCGAATGAGCGGGCGTTCGCCTTGAGAGATTATCTGAATGCACTGCGCGGCTGAGTCTGCTCTCTGGTCAAATTGGCCTGGCAGATATTCGACTGCGAAAACAATGGCATCGTCGAGATTGGGCTCACGTGTCGCGATGTCAAGTTGAGGCTCGGAGAAGACAACCTTCTTTGAGTATTCAAAAAGTTCAGGGTCGATGTCTTCCGCATCGTAGCGGTTAAGAATACGGATATTTGTGAGCCCTGTTATTCCGAGAAGTGTGCTGAGGTCGTTCAGAAGCGCTTTGGCTTCGTTGGCAAGCTCCGCTTTCTTTTCTACAAAAACCCGATAGACCATTATCTGCCTGCCTTCATTGCCCGCGCGCCTATGTCGTGACGATAGTAAGCGTTTGCAAAGTTGATTTTACCGACAAGTTTATATGCCGCGTCAATTGCGTCTTTGAGCGTGTCTGCAACTTCGGTTGCGCCCAGAACTCTGCCGCCGTTTGTGAGTAGCTTTCCTTCTTTGAGAACTGCGCCGGCAACGTAAACTTTGTTGGCTGTTTCGGCCGGAATATACATTTCAAAGCCTTTTTCGTAGCTCTGCGGATAACCTTTTGATGCCATGATTACGCAGCATGCGTGGTTTTTGCTGAAACGCACTTCCGTTTCGGAAAGGCGTTCTTTCGTGACAGCCTGCATGACTGTGAGCAGGTCGCTTTCAAGCAGCGGAAGCACTACCTGTGTTTCAGGGTCGCCGAAACGGCAGTTGTATTCAATTACTTTCGGGCCGTCTTTTGTGAGCATCAGTCCGAAATAGAGACAGCCTTTGAAGGTGCGTCCTTCAGCGTTCATCGCCTTTATTGTCGGAAGGAAAATTGTTTCCATGCAGATGTTCGCAATTTCGTCCGTGTAATAGGGGTTAGGGGCAACAGTTCCCATGCCGCCTGTGTTTAAGCCTGTGTCATTGTCTCCTGCGCGTTTGTGGTCCATTGAGGAAATCATGGGCACTACAACCTTGCCGTCTGTGAAGGAAAGCACGGAAACTTCGGGACCTTCAAGGAATTCTTCAATGACAACTCTGTCGCCGCTTGCGCCGAATTTTTTGTCCTGCATCATTTCAACCACGGCAGTTTTTGCTTCTTCTCTTGTCATGGCAATGATAACGCCTTTGCCGAGGGCAAGTCCGTCTGCCTTGACGACTGTCGGAATAGGCGCAGTTTCAAGATATGCGAGAGCCTTGTCCAAGTCGTCAAAAATTTCGTATGCGGCAGTCGGAATGTTGTATTTTTTCATAAGGTTCTTTGAGAAAACCTTGCTGCCTTCGATTATTGCCGCGTTTGCGCGGGGACCGAAGCATGGAATTCCGGCAGCTTCAAGCCTGTCAACGCAGCCTAAAACAAGAGGGTCGTCAGGCGCTACTACCGCGTAGTCTATTTTGTTTTCCTGAGCGAATTCCGCAATGCCGCTGATGTCTTTTGCGCTGATATCAACACAGGTCGCGTCTGCCGCGATTCCTCCGTTTCCGGGGAGCGCAAAGATTTCTTCAACAGCAGGATTTTCTTTGAGTTTTTTGATGATGGCGTGTTCTCTTCCGCCTCCGCCCACTACGAGAAGTTTCATGGCATCGCCTCTTAGTGGTGGAAGAGACGCATGCCTGTGAAGGCAAGAACCATATTGTATTTGTCTGCCGTTTCGATGACGTTGTTATCACGAATTGAGCCTCCGGGTTCTGCGATGTACTGCGCGCCTGATTTTCTTGCGCGTTCAATATTGTCGCCGAATGGGAAGAAGGCATCGCTTCCGACCGTTACGCCGCTCTGCGTGGCAATCCAGGCTTTCTTTTCTTCGCGCGTGAACACTTCCGGTTTGACCTTGAAAATCTTCTGCCAAGTTCCTTCTGCGAGGACATCTTCATATTCATCGGAGATGTAAACGTCAATTGCGTTGTCGCGTTCAGGGCGTTTGAGCGTGTCAACGAACTGCAATGCAAGAACTTTCGGACTCTGACGGAGATACCAGTTGTCTGCTTTGCTGCCGGCGAGTCTTGTGCAGTGAATTCTGCTCTGCTGGCCTGCGCCTACGCCGATTGCCTGCCCGTCCTTGACGTAGCAAACTGAGTTTGACTGTGTGTATTTGAGTGTGATGAGCGAAACGATGAGGTCGATTTTCGCCTGTTTCGGAAGCTCTTTATTTTTTGTTACAATGTTTTCGAGCAGCGCTTCGTCAATTTTGAAGTTGTTGTGTCCCTGTTCAAAGGTGACACCGAAAACATCTTTATATTCCTGAAGCGCCGGAATGTACGCGAGATCAATTTTCACGACGTTGTAATTGCCTTTTTTCTTTGTTTTGAGGATTTCAAGCGCTTCCGGAGTGTAGTACGGCGCGATTATGCCGTCGGAAACTTCTGCTTTGAGATATTCTGCCGTGTCTGCATCGCAGGTGTCGCTGAGTGCCGCCCAGTCGCCGTATGAACAGAGTCTGTCAGCTCCGCGCGCTCTGATATATGCGCATGCGATCGGGCTGAGTTCCTTTTCTGTCTCCACAAAATAGATTTTTTTGTCGGTGGCGCTGAGAGGAATACCTACTGCCGCGCCTGCGGGGGAAACGTGCTTGAAACTTGCAGCTGAAGGAAGTCCTGTCGCCTCTTTGAGTTCCTTGACAAGCTGCCATGAGTTGAAGGCATCAAGAAGGTTGATGAAGCCGGGACGTCCGTTGAGAACGGTGATTGGAAGCTCAGAGCCATCTCTCATAAAGATTCTTGCCGGTTTCTGATTAGGGTTGCAGCCGTATTTGAGTTCACATTCTTTCATGGTCTTAGTCTCCCAGATTTTTATTGTAGATTTTTACTTCACCGTTTACGTTCGTGTAAAGTGAAACCTTGTTGTCTTCGTTAAGTGCCGCCCAGACTTCGTCAGGCTCAGGCATTTCGACTTCTATCGGCTCTCCCTCAAAACTCGGAAGAGGCTTGCCGTCGCCTACGTAGGTGCTGATGAAATAGCCTTTGTCCTCTTCACAGTCTTCGTAGCAGAAAAATTCGCGGAGGCATTTGCCGTCCTTGTGTTTGAGAATTGAGATGTCAAAACCGCCTTCGGGGTAGAGCATTGCTGAAATTCTCGGCGTGAAATTCGGTTCGTCAGGTTCATATTCGCGCGCCATGCAGCCGCCGAAGAAACCGTGTTCCATGATTGTGTCTGTCTGATTGCCGTTTGTGACAATAAGGCCGTCTGCCGTTTTGCGGACAGGATGGTAGATAATGAGGCTGGGGTCTTCCATTTTGCCCGCATCGTATGCTTCTGTCTGAATACCGTCGTCAGTGAGTGAGAAAATACGGTTGCGGCTGTTCGCGGAACGACCCATAATGAAGTAGTAAACGCGGTTTTTGCCTATAACAATGCCGCGTCCTGGATAAGAATTGTTCCTAAGAATTTCGAGCAGATTTTTCATTTGTTACTCCCCGCTTTCTAAAAGGATTTTGAATTTTGAATGCTGAATAGCTGATTAACAAATATTATTGGCTGCATTTGCCATATATTTCGTCTATGCGCAGTCTGATTATGCAGCCTGAATTTACGATGTTTTCCGTGATTTCGTACGGTGTTCTGATAAATTTTTCCTTTATCATCATCAGCGCTTTTTTCTTTTCGTCAAAATCTGTCACAATTTCGGCATTTCCGAAGCCTGCGACAGATTTGTAGTGCATGGTGTAGCTGCGTGTTTGTGGATTTTCGTAATATTCCGCAAAGGAAACAAGGCTGAAAGCTGCTTTGCTGTTTGCCTTTATTATGTCGAGTTTAAACCCCTCTTTTGCGCAGTGGAAATAAAAATTTTCGCCGTCATAAACGTGGCTCAGCACAACCGCGTACGGTTTTCCGTCAGGCGTCGCAAGCGAAAGCGTGAGATACTGCGCTTCGCTGATGACAGTGTCTATCCATGTTCTGTCGGTGATTTCCTTGTCAGTGCGTCTCATTGTCCGTTTTTCGCTATTTCAGCCGCGACCATTTCAGCGGCTTTCGGAAGCAATATCCATTCTGCCTGTTCCATAACGCGTTTTTGCAGAATTTCCGGTGTGTCGCCCTCTTTGATTTCAACGGCTTTTTGCAGAATGATTTTGCCGCCGTCGGGAATTTCGTTCACGAAATGTACCGTAGCGCCAGTAACCTTTACGCCGTATTTCAGCGCTTCCTCATGAACCTTAAGCCCGTAGTAGCCTTTTCCGCAGAAAGATGGAATGAGCGCGGGGTGCACGTTGATTATTCTGTTTTCAAAACGGCGTGTGAACTTTTCACTGAGTATCGACATGAAACCGCCGAGAATTATCAGCTGTATGCCGTTTTCTTCAAGCGCTTGCGTAAGTTTGTCTTCAAACTGTTCCTGTCCGCCGCATTCCTTTTTTGTTATGCAGAGGGCTTTTACTCCTGCGTTTGCCGCGCGTTCAAGAGCGTAAGCCGTGGAATTGTTGGATACTACAAGCGCTATTTCGCCGCTTGGAATTTTGCCTGCCTTTTCCGCGTCAAGCAGCGCCTGCAGATTTGTGCCTCCGCCTGAAACAAGTACAGCTATTTTCGTCTTCATCTTATTTCTCCTTTAAGGCAAGATTAAGGAAAGGCAGAAGAAGTCCGCCGATACTGTTGCCCAGTATTACGAGCAGGATAAAAATGAATGACGGTACGTCACAACTTCCTGCCGCCGCAAAATAAAACATGTCGGCTATCGAGTGCTCGTAGCCGCTGAGTATAAATACAGGAATGCAGAAAACAATGCCTGAAATATTTCTGTTCTGTCTGAAAATGATTACGGCAAGGTAGATGAGTATTCCGCAGAAAGTTCCGCGAATTATTGTCTGAAGCGGCAGCTGGTTAAGTTTGGCAGCACAGATTTTCGCAGCGGTCTCCTGCATGTTTGGAATGCCGTATGCAAGCAGCCGTCCGCAGATAAAAGTGCCTATCGCGTTGCCGATTATGCAGAGTATCAGCAGCTGCCATGCTGCTTTGTCATGCTTTTCTATCATGAAGCAGATTTTACCGGTGTAAAGGTAATAGCCGAGCATGCAAATGCAGAGAAGCGCAACCGCAAAGAGCACAGAGCCGGCAATTTTGTTTTCGCAGCTGAGAAAAACTCCGCCGCCGAGTGAAATCAGTATGCCTGAAATAATGCCGCTTACGAGGTCATTTAACATATCGTGATTTTCTCCTCTGACTTTTTGATTTCACCGATTACATAGGCGTCTTCACCTGCGGTTTTAAGGATGTCAACAGCCTTGTCCGCACTGTTTTTTGAGACTATCAGGCTCATACCTACACCCATGTTGTAGGTATTGAACATATCGTGTTCGTCAACGCTGCCTTCCTTTTGCAGAAGTTTGAAGATTGCCGGCGTTCTGATGGCGGCTTTTTCTATTTTTGCGCCGAGCCCGTCAGGTATGCAGCGCGGTATGTTTTCAAAGAAACCGCCGCCCGTTATGTGGCTTATACCGTGGACTTCGGCAGCTTCGACTGCCGCAAGCGCCTGTTTTACGTAGATTTTTGTCGGTGTGAGAAGCGCTTCGCCGAGAGTTTTGCCAAGCTCGTCATAATATTTTCCGAGATCCGCGGTTTCAACGTCAAAAATTTTGCGGACGAGCGAATATCCGTTTGAATGTATTCCGCTTGACGGAAGTGCGATTACAATGTCGCCCTCAGTCATTTTGTTTTTGTCCAGCACTTTTTCTTTGTCAACTATGCCGACGGAGAAACCGGCAAGGTCATAGTCATCAGGCTGCATTGTGCCGGGGTGTTCTGCCGTTTCGCCGCCTATGAGAGCGCATCCTGCCTGCACGCAGCCTTCCGCGATACCGGAAACAAGAGTCGCGACTTTTTCAGGCTCGTTTTTGCCTATTGCTATGTAGTCGAGGAAGAATATTGGTTTTGCGCCGCAGCATACAATGTCATTTACGCACATGGCAACACAGTCTATGCCCACTGTGTCATGCTTGTCGAGCAGCTGCGCAATGCGCTGTTTTGTACCGACTCCGTCTGTGCCTGAAACTAAAACTGGCTGTTTCATTTTGGTAATATCAGGGGCAAAAAGCCCGCCAAAACCGCCTATGTCGGAAACAACGCCCGGAATAAAGGTGCGTTCAACGTGCTTTTTCATAAGTTTAACGCCGGCGTATCCTGCTTCAATATCAACTCCGGCTGCGGCATATGCCGCCGAGAAAGATTTGCTCATGATTTATTCCTTTCCTGTCCAGCAGTAGGTACAGACTTTGTCTTTATCAAGTCCTATGGCTTCAAGCATACCGTCAAGAGACTGATATTCAAGAGAGGTGAAACCGAGTTTTTCGCATATTGATTTCAGCAGGCAGCGGCCGCGTTCACTGCGTCCGTCAGAGTATTCTTTAAGATGTTTCTGCCCTTCATCGCCTTCAAGTTCCTGAACTATACGGCGTGTAAGCAAGTCAAGCTCGGAGTTGCTGCGCGAAAAATTGATATATTTGCAGCTGTGCATAATCGGCGGGCATGCCGAACGCAGATGCACCTCTTTTGCGCCTGCCTCATAAAGGAACTTTGCCGTTTCGCGAAGCTGTGTGCCGCGCACGATTGAGTCATCGACAAAGAGCAGTTTTTTATCCCTAATCAGCTCAGGCACAGGGATTTGTTTCATTTTTGCCACCTGATTGCGCTGTTTCTGCTTAACAGGCATAAATGAGCGCAGCCAAGAGGGAGTGTATTTGATAAATGGTCTCGCAAATGTTTTTTTGCTTTCGTTTGCGTAGCCTATAGCATGCGGAATCCCAGAGTCAGGCACTCCTGCGACAAAATCGACGTCTGGAAGAAGCCCTGCCTTTTCTTCATCGCGCGCCATTATCTGACCGTTTTTGTAGCGCATCACCTCGACGTTACGTCCCTCGTAATTTGCATTGGGGTAACCGAAATAGCTCCAGAGGAAAGCGCAGATTTTCATCTCTTTTCCTGCCGGTGAGAGAACTTCGAGACTGTCAGGTGTAATTTTTACGATTTCCGCGGGACCTAATTCACGTTCAAAGGTATAACCTACCTTTTCCGCCGCAAAGGATTCAAAGGTTACACAGAAACCGTCTTCATTTCTGCCGATTATTACGGGAAGTCTGCCGAGTTTGTCGCGCGAGGCAATCAGTTCGCCTTTTTCTGTGATTACCAGCAGAGTCATGCTTCCCTTGACGAGTTCCTGCACGCGGAGAATACCCTCCGCAAGAGTGTCGCGTGTGTTGATAATTGCGGCAACAAGCTCTGTGGAATTTACTTTGCCGTTGCTCATTGCCATAAACTGATGTCCATGGTCGCTGAAACTGCTCTGTATAAGTTCCTCTGCGTTGTTGATGAGCCCTACGGTTGTAATTGCGTAAACTCCCAAATGCGAGCGCACAAGCAGAGGCTGAGGCTCAGAGTCACTTATACAGCCGAAACCGCAGGAGCCTTCAAAATCTGCAAGGTCAGGCTCAAATTTTGTGCGGAAAGGCGTGTCGGAAATGGAATGTATCTGCCGCTGAAATCCCTGTTTGCTGTCCCAGATTGTCATTCCCGCATGGTTTGTTCCGAGGTGGCTGTGGTAGTCAGTTCCGAAGAAAACGTCATAAACTATGTCGCGGTGTGAGACCGCTCCGAAAAATCCGCCCATTTCTTACGCGAAGAAGAGTTTGGAAAGTGTCATCGGTTCGATGTATTTGTTGTCCTTATATACGCGCATGTTGCCTGAGGCAATTTCGTCTATAAGCATTACGTTGCCATCGGCGTCATAGCCGTATTCAAATTTTATATCATAGAGGATAAGTCCTTTTTCTGCGAGGTCGTCCGCGACTATCTTTGTGATTTTCTGTGTCATTTCCTTGACGTCGTCATACTGCTTTTCGGTCATAACTCCGAGAGCGACAAGCGCGTCTTTTGTGACGAGAGGATCGCCTTTCGCATCGTCCTTGAAGGTAGTTTCAACGTATGCCGGAAGGTCTGCGCCTTCGTTGATATATTCGCCGTAGCGGCGGAAGAAACTGCCTACCGCTTTGTAACGGCAGATAACTTCAAGACCGTGACCGAAAACCTTTGCCGGAAGAACTTCCATTGTCGTGTCTCCGAGATTTGCGCTCACGTAATGCGTGCGGATGCCTGCGGCATTGATTTTCTCAAAGAAATATATTGACATGCGGAGGTTGACATCGCCTACGCCTTCGATTGTGAGACCTACAGAATTTTCGCCCGGGTCAAATTTTCCGTCTTTGCCTGTGCAGTCATCTTTGAACTTGAGAAGATAATTGCCGTTGTCGAGTGAAAAAACGTCTTTGGTTTTGCCTGAATAAACTTTGTTCATACTGTATGTCTCCTTTGAATTAAATTGTTGACCAGATTAAGTGAAACTAAAGAGCAAGCGCTTTGTCCTTTGCCAGAACCTTCGCTTTGTCAGCCGCGCGTTTTTCCGCAAGTTTTTCCGCAAGTTCTTCGTTTGAAACAGCGAGAATTTCCGCGGCAAGCAGCGCAGCGTTTGCGCCGCCGTTTACGGCAACTGTGGCAACAGGAATTCCGGAAGGCATCTGAACTGTCGCAAGCAGCGCATCCATACCGTCAAAGACTGCCGATTTACACGGAATGCCTATAACGGGAAGCGTCGTATTAGCTGCAACAACGCCCGCAAGGTGTGCTGCCATTCCTGCGGCGCAGATGATTGCGCCAAATCCGTTTTTACGGGCGTTTACAGCAAAATCGTGAGCTTCATCCGGTGTTCTGTGCGCAGAATAAATGTGAGCTTCATATTGTATTCCCAGTTCCTTGAAAACTGCCGCGCTTTTTTCAAGGATCGGAAGGTCACTGTCGCTGCCCATAACGATTGCCACTTTTTTCATAGAAAATCCCCCTTAAAAAAACGAAAAGAAAAGAGCACACTTCTGTAATACAGAAATGTGCCCAGACGGTCGGCTTTTACGGCGTCTGTGCTTCTCTGCGGTGCTCCGCTCATCCGTCGGTCACACAGACGTTTTTTTGCTTAAACTGATAATATTAATAGTTTAATTCTGAATACGTTTTACGTCAATACATAATATGGATAAGTTTTTATAAACACCGCTGTTGACATTTTTCACCAGATGATAAAATAGATTTATGGTGATGGTAAAAAAATCAGCGATGTATAATTTTGATGTCAGTATTATTTATAACAAAAAGGAGTGTATCTGTATGAAAATGAGAAAATTGATTATATTTTTGCTTGCATCCGTTGCGGTTTTTGCGATGGTTTCTGCCGCTTCTGCCGCTACCTGGAAAAGGGTATATTCCGATACGGATTATATTATCCACGTTGACACGAGTTCGATTAAAAGACACGGTGATTCGTTTGAGGTGATGGAAAGATGTTATTACAACTCTTACCAGTCTATTGCGGCTATGGGGATTATTGCTGCTTTCTCCCCCGCAACAATTGGTCAGAGCAGTGCTGATGTGGCATATGATATCAGCATTGTTGAATATAAGAAGAACTCTTCTCAGTGCAGAAGGCTTGACGGGGCAATGTTCAACAAAAGAAATAGAATGGTTTGCCCCTTAAGTACAAGCGACTGGAAAGAGTGTACAAAAAAAGACGAGGCAGTCCGCAGAGCAGTTAAGGCTATGAAAAGTTGGCGTTAACGCATATAACAACAGCGGGCGGAGCCGCAGGCTCCGCCCGTTTATTTCGTCTGTCAAATTTCAGTTACAGTCTTACAGAAATACCTCTGTCAGACAGATATTTTTTTAGTTTAGGAATTGAAATTTCGTGAAAGTGGAAAAGAGAAGCGGCGAGAACAGCGGCTGCTTTTCCGGCTGTAAGGACATCATGAAAATGTTCCATTGTTCCTGCGCCGCCTGAAGCTATTACAGGAATATTGAGTTTTTCCGCAATTGCAGAGGTTAGTTCAAGGTCATAGCCTGATTTTGTGCCGTCTTTATCCATACTCGTAAGCAAAATTTCCCCTGCGCCTCTTCGTTCTGCTTCACAAGCCCATTCAACCGCGTCAATTCCCATAGGTATTCTTCCGCCTGCGGTGTATACTTCCCATGAATTTACGGTTCTTTTTGCATCTATGGCAACGACTATGCACTGGCTACCGAAAAGTTCAGCGCCTTCGGTTATAAGATCGGGGCGTTTTACGGCGGCGGAGTTGAGAGAAACCTTGTCTGCGCCGGCACGCAGAATTGCACGAATGTCATCAACAGTACGTATGCCTCCGCCGACTGTAATGGGTATAAAAACATTTTTTGCAACACTTGTCACAAGTTCAGCAACCGTTTTGCGCGCGTCGCTTGTGGCGGTAATGTCGAGAAAAACTATTTCGTCTGCACCTTGTTTCTCATAGGCTTTTGCCGCTTCAACGGGATCTCCAGCATCGCGCAAATTGACAAAATTTATTCCCTTTACGACACGTCCGTCTTTAATATCAAGACATGGTATTATTCTGCTTGCAAACATCAGTTATAACCTCCGAAAAGAGAGGCAAATTTCCTGAGCAGCGCAAGGCCTGTGTCGCCGCTCTTTTCAGGATGGAACTGACAGCCGAAAACGTTTCCCCTTTCAACCGCGGCATCAAATTCAATTCCGTACTTGCATGTTGCAGCAATATCTGCGCGGTTTTTGGCGCGGCAGTAGTATGAATGTACGAAATAAACATAACTGTCTTGCTTAGTGTCAGTGAACAGCTTGCTTGAACTGCTGACTGTCAGTGAATTCCATCCCATGTGCGGTATTTTAAGACTTTTGTCGGTTGGAAAACGTTGTACACAACCTTTTAAAATTCCAAGGCCGTTTCTTCCAGGTGCTTCTTCACTTGTCTCAAAGAGCAGCTGCATTCCAAGACATATTCCAAGAAACGGTTTTTTCTCTGCGGCTTTTATGACAGCATCCTTGAGTCTGCGGTTTTCAAGTTCGTCAAGCGCGGCTCCGAAAGCGCCTACGCCGGGTAGAATCAGTGCGTCGGCGTCGTTTATTTCATTTACATTGGATACAATATAATTTTGTATATTAAGATAATTCAGTGCATTTACGACGCTTCTTAAGTTGCCTGCGCCGTAGTCTATTACTCCGAGCATCTGTAATCTTCCTGTTTGTGCTTGTAGCGTGAGGCAAGTTCTTTCAGCACGTCGTTAAAAGGAACGTCTATATCTATGCAGGCTACAAGAAGATGATAGAGAAGGTCTGCCGCTTCATAGCGGAAGTTGTCTTTGTCTTTGACTGCGCAGGCAAGAGCTGTTTCGAGGCCTTCTTCGCCTACCTTCTGCCCTACGCGTTTTGAGCCTTTGGAGAGCAGTCTTGCTGTGTAACTTTCATTAGGGGAGTCGTAACGGCGTTTTGAAAGATAGCGTGCCAGTCTGCCGGGAAATGTTATTTCCAGAGAGTTTTCCTCTCCTGCAATTGATGTGAAGAAACAACTGTCCGCCCCTGTATGGCAGGCAGGACCTTCAGGATTTACTATTGCAAGAATTGTGTCTCTGTCGCAGTCAATACGCAGTTCTTTAATGTGCATGAAGCTGCCGCTTGTTGCGCCCTTGTGCCACAACTCCTGACGTGAGCGGCTCCAGAAAACAAGGTCGCCCGTTTCTTCAGTTAGTTTCAGCGACTCTGCGTTTGCGTAGGCAAGCATAAGCACGTCACCTGAAAGCGCGTCCTGTACTATTACGGGCACCAGCCCTTTGTCATCGAATTTAATTTTTGAAAAATCAATTTTTCCTGCCATTTTATTTTCCCCTTACGGCGTCGAGCGCCTCTTTGAGTGTTATACCGCCTTCGTAAAGGCTTTTACCCA
This sequence comes from Synergistaceae bacterium, assembly GCA_045642025.1. GTDB lineage: Bacteria > Synergistota > Synergistia > Synergistales > Synergistaceae > Equadaptatus. The sequence continues at coordinate 7,760 of JAZUIB010000058.1, read as the reverse complement.
TTACGGCGCCGCCTACGCCGGTCTGTGCAAGAGTTTTTAGGTCTTCAATGCTTGTTATGCCGCCTGCTGCGACTATTTCATGGTTGTCGCTGACGAGCGGTTCGTAAAGTTCTTTTCTTGCTCCTGTCATTTTCCCGTCGCGTTCAGTGTCTGTAACAAGAAAAACATTGTAGCCGCAAGTCTTTAATTTCCTGATTTCGTTAAGCGGAGAAGTGTCAGTGCCCTTCAGCCATCCGGAATAAACAACCCTTCCGTCCTTAACGTCAACGGAAGGCATTACGGCAGTGCCGAAACGGTCGAAAATTCGTTCAGGCGCGTCTTTGTCCGTGAACAGTATGCTTCCCACCATTACACGGCCTGCCCCTGCGGAAACTGCATCAGCTATTGCCTGTTCCGAACGAAGACCTCCTCCGTATTCAACATATATGCCGAGTTTTGCAACTGCTTCAAGTACTTTCAGATGGCACGGATAACCCTGTTTTGCGCCTTCAAGATCCACAATATGCATATATTTACATCCGGCATCTATAAAAACTCTTGCTGTGTCAAGAGCATCAACATTGTAGTCTTTTTTCGTATCAAAATCTCCCTGTGTTAGACGTACAACTCTGCCGCCGAAAAGGTCTATTGCAGGAAGCAGAATCATAGCCAAAGCCCCTTTGTGCTGGGATTTGTCCGCGCAGGGACGAGCGCTTGTCTGAGACACATACCTACAGCTTTGAAAACAGCTTCCGCAGCATGGTGTGAATTGTCGGTTTTCAGCAGGTCTATGTGGAGTGTGAGGCCTGCTTCACGGGCAAAACCTTTGAAGAACTCAGGAATAAGCTCAAGGTCAAAATCAGCGACCTTTTCAGTAGGAAATTCGCCGCTCCAGTAAAGTCCGCCCCTACCACTGAAATCAAGCGCGGTCTGAACGAGTGAACCATCCATCGGAAGAAGAAAACCGTAACGTTCTATCGGACGTTCCTTTGCAATTTCACGCAACGCTTGGCCGAGTGCAATTCCGACATCTTCCGTAAGATGGTGGTAGTCTATTTCAACATCACCGTGCGCTTTTAAGCAGATGCCGAGTTCTGCTCTGTGACAAAGCAAGTCAAGCATATGGTTTAAAAAACCGCAGTTTGATTCAATCAGCCTTTCTTTTGCTGCAGGATGTTCAAGTATAAGTGATATTTGTGTTTCTTTAGTATTTCTTTCTATTTTTGCTTCCATGTTTATTCCTCCGTAACAGCGCGCCTTACGGCTTCAACCGTAGATTTAATCATATCCCATTTTGTGTGCAGTGTGCCTGCGCCGGAAATAAGACGCATTGAAACAGGCTGTATCTCTTTTATGACTACAAGACCGTTTGCTTTGAGTGTACTGCCTGTTTGGACAATATCAAAAATAACGTCGCTTAATCCGAGAGCGGGGGCAAGTTCAATAGAGCCGTTCAGTTTCAGGAGTTTTGTTTCCACCCCCCATGAACTGAAAGTCCTTTCGGCGATTTTTGTATATTTTGTTGCGACGCGCAGTCCCATAAGTTTTACAATGCTTCCGCTGAATTTCGCAGCGGCTTTTTCCGGACCTGCAATAGCCATAACGCAGCTGTTCATCTTTGTGTCAAGCAATTCTACAACTGAAATTTCCGACTCATCAATCATATCACTGCCGGCAAATGCAAGGTTTGCCGCGCCGTGATAAGTCATAATGGGAATATCTGTAGGTTTGGCAAGCAGATATCTGTAATTACCTTCTTCAATAACAAGATTTCTTCCGGCGTTTTTAAGATTATTAACCGGAAGACCTGCCTTTTCAAGCAGTCCTGTGCAGCTGTCAAGCGAACGTCCTGTTGGAAGAGCTATCGTAAGCATCAGAAAATACCTCTGTCAAAAGTGTCAAAGCCGTACTCTTTACTGTTTTCAAAATCATAAACTTTCTTTTCGCTGAAATCTGCCCAGACATTGTATTTTTTTAGTTTAGCGGCAGTTTTTGATTCTTCTCTATCGCTGTTCCAGCTCAGTTCGAAAGAAATGCCCTTTGCACGTAGTGTTTCTGCAAAATTCAGAGCTTCTGCGCTGTCTGCTGCGCCGCACCAAAGCATCAATTTTGGCAGTGGAAGACTTCCGCCGCAGTTGTCAGCAAGTGCCTTGAGATCAAAGGCAAAGCCTGTAGCCTGACCGTCCATGCCAAGTTTTGCAAGCAGACCGTCATAACGTCCGCCGCCTCCGAGCTGTATACCATCTTTTGTATAGACGTTGAAAACAGGGCCGCTGTAATAACCCAGTTCACGAAGGAAACTGAAATCTATGCGCACTTTACTGCCGTAACCGAGCCGCTCCAGTGAACCGCAAAGATTTTTCAGCGGAGCAAAAAGTTCTGTTTCATTTGTAAGTTCTTCAGCCTCATTGATAATTTCCATGCCGCCCTTGAGTGATGGTAGTGCTGAAAGAAGTGTGCGCTTTTCGATAGGAAGGGTAAGTGTTTTCAGTTTTTTTTCGTATTCTGTGTATGTTCCGTTCTGTAGAAAATTTGTGAGAACGGAGGCTGCATTTTTTGGAATACCCGCAAAAATTTTTGACATAATCGACATATCACCCAGTGCTATAACGCTGTCTATGCCAAGCATATCCAAAGTTCTGAAAAGCAGTGAAATAAGCTCGACGTCTGCGCCTGCGCCTTCCCAGCCGATCAGCTCTACGCCGATCTGGGTCTGCTCAAGATTATGCTTAGGCGGTTTCGGAACAGAAAAAACTCTTTCGGCATAAGAAAGTCTCAGAGGACGTTCCTCTTCGCGGTAATGCGTTGAAAGATATGTAACCGCTGAAAGCGTGAGGTCGCCGCGCAGAACGCACGGCTCACCGAAAGGTGAAGTTATTGTAATAAGTTTTTCGGCTTCCGTTTGGGGGAGAGTGTTCCATACATCTCTAAGCAGTTGAAATTCCGCAGGACTGAACGGTCTGTATCCGTACAGCGCAAACAGTTCCATGGTCCTGTTTCTGCAATATTCGAGTTTTGCCGCCATGCGGCCTCCGAAATTGCTGCAGCCTTTTGGTATTCTCTGCATTGCCACTCCTCATTTCCGTATATCATTTGCTGTATAATTATATCAACAGAAAGAAAAAAAGATACCTATGTGCTTTAATATGCTAAAGTGCTACTTGATTATAATGTGAACAGGGATTATAATATCACATGTATATTAAATTTGCAATTGGAGAGTTGTTATGACAGACAGCAAATGTTTATACAATAGAGAATTTGACGCGCTGATATTCGACGTGGACGGCGTTTTGCTTGACGTCAGCCGTTCTTTTCCGGAAGTAATCCGCCGTTCAATACGGGACGGTTTTGTTAGTTTCTGCGGCGGAGAAACAGATTCTGAGGGTTACACGCCGGAGCATGAGAAAATTCTGAAACTGCACGGCGCGTTCAACGACGACTACGACCTTGCCTGGTCGCTGCTCTCAATGGCAGCCGCAGACGGCTCAAAAAGATTGTCGCAGGCATTTCCGCCGCCCAAAAAACTTGCGGAGGAACTCAAAACGTTTTCCGGCAGCGTAAAGGAATGGACGCTTGCAAGATACGGCGCTCTGATACCACGCAAAGAATTCCGCAAATATTGCGATGATTTGTATCTCGGCACAAAAGACAGCAAAGGTCTTCATCTGCTTGAAACTCCGCAAATTCACGCAAAATGGAACGAAATGCCGCTTCCTGTCGGACTTTACACAGGACGAGACCGCAAAGAACTTGCCTGCGCTTACGAAAGCCTCGGCTGGCAGCCGCTGCCCGAAGAAAACGTAATTCACCGCGAAACAGGAATATGCAAGCCGTCGCCGAAAGGACTTGAAATTTTATGCGAACGTTTCGATGCGGAAAATCCGCTGTTTTTTGGAGATACTGCGAGTGATATGATGGCTTATAATGCATTCGGAAAAGGTGTGTTCGTTGCAATAGGCTGCCTTCTGCAGGAAGCGGAAAATCGTTTTGCTGACTGTGACACGGCATTAAAAGCGCTTGGTATTACACAGTAAATATCAGCGGCTAACAGAATAAAACGTTTTACGGAATTATTTTTTGTACATAGCACGCGGCACATAGAAAAAGCAAAAAACATGTCGTTCAGTCGGGCGCGAAGTGCAGTGCAAAAAACGGCGGCTTTGCTTGTGCAGTCTGCGGTTATAGAGCAAAATACACTGGATTATGCGCTAAATTCTGACATATTTCCGCCAAAAACGGAGCGCAGCGTTAGTTATACCAATATTCTGGATTCAAAATTCAGCATTTAAAATTCTCCCATTAACACAAGATACGCTGTACAATTGATGTTTTTGTTATAGGATAAAACATGATAATATAGAAAAAGGGTGAAATAAATATGGATAAAGCAATACTTGAAAAACTCGTGCGCCCATGCGTTCAGCCTCTTACACCGTACAACCCCGGAGAAGTGCCTGAAGCGCGTGTCCGCATAATGGCAAATGAAAACAATCTTGGTGTCGGAGAAGCAGCGCTGCGGGCGATGACAAAAGCAGTGCTTTTTGCAAACCGCTATCCTGACATCACCTGCGCGCGGCTTCGCAAAAAAATAGCCGAAAAAAACAACCTCAGACCGGAGCAAATTATTGTAGGCAACGGACTTGACGGTGTGTTCACAATGCTCGGACGCGCGTTCATAAATCCGCGTGACGAAGTAATCTGCGGTGCATTCAGCTTTTCCGTTTACGCTGATACCGCAAGAATTATGGGAGGGTGCGCGGTAGAAGTACCAATGACCGCAGAGCTTGGCATAGACATTGATGGTTTCATATCTGCCGTAACACAAAAAACAAAGCTGATATTCCTCTGCAACCCAAACAATCCCACAGGCAGTATCGTTTCATCTGTGCAAGTCAGGAGACTGCTTGACGCAGTTCCGAAAGACGTGCTTGTGATTGCAGACGAAGCCTACATAGAATTTTCCCCCGATATTGACACAGCGCTTCCGCTGCTTGCGGAATACCCCAATCTTATGGTATGCCGCACCTTCTCAAAACTTTACGGACTTGCAGGACTCCGCACAGGTTGGGCAGCGGCAGACAGCGACATTATCTCGCAGCTGTACAAGGTACGCGAGCCATACTGCGTCAACGCGATTGCGGAAGCAGCGGCGTATGCCGCACTTGATGACGATGATTACATTGCGGACACACGCGCGCTCATAGCCGCGGAACGTGTACGCTTCGAAGACTTTTTCCGCGAAAACGGCATTAAATATTATCCAAGTTCCGCGAACTTCATTCTTGTGGCGCTGGAAGAAAGAACAGAAGAAATCCACAAGAAACTTTTTGACGATGGCATACTCACGCGCCTTATGACACACAAAGGAAAAAAATACATACGATTTTCAATCGGTGACATAGAAGAAAATGTGTTTGTACTTGATGAATTGAAGCAGATGATGTAAATTCCGCTAATTAAAAAAACTCCGCTATTAAGCGGAGTTTTTGTTTGCATGGAGCCGGCGAGTGGACTCGAACCACCGACCTGCTGATTACAAGTCAGCTGCTCTACCAACTGAGCTACACCGGCATAACACTTGTCACAAGAAAGTATTTTACAATAATATCCTGTTCCGTCAAGTATTTTTTTATAAATTAGGCGATATCTTCTGTGCCGATAAGAGGAATACCGGCTTCTGCAAAGATTTTCTCAGCTTTTTCGGGGTCATCTACACGAATAACACTGCATGCTGCGTCTTTCTTTTTCAGCATAAAAGCATAACTGTATTCGAGGTTGATATTTGCAGAGCCGAGCAGATGAAGCACATTATAAAGCCCGCCTGCTTCGTCCGTGAGTTCTATGGCAAGCACGGGAGTAAGACTTGCGACATAATTTGCTTCCTTAAGCACTTTTGCCGCTTTGTCAGGATTGTTGACAACAAGACGTGCAATGCCGAAATCTGTTGTTTCCGAAAGTGACAGCGCACGCATATTAATGTCATTCTTGCGGAGAATATCCGCAAGGTTCAGAAGCTGCGAAGGTTTGTTTTCAAGAAAAACAGAAAGCTGTTTAAGCGCCATTGCACTTCCTCCTTACCTTTCATAAAGTCCGCGTTTGTCTATAACTCTGGCAGCTTTGCCTTCACTTCGCGCAATAGTGGTGGGTGCGACAAGATGGACTTTTGCGAAAATGCCGAGCACCGATTTAAGCGTTGAAGTGATATCTCTTTCTATTGCCGACAGGCTGCTGAGTTTGTCCGAGAACATTTCAGGTGTCATTTCAACATTGATATCAAGCACATCGCTGTTATTTTCGCGTGTTACGATAATTTCATAGTGTGCAGAACAGCCGCGTGAAATAAGGACAGACTCAATCTGTGACGGGAATACGTTAACACCTTTGACGATAAGCATATCGTCGCTGCGTCCGAGTATTTTGCCCATACGGACATGAGTTCTTCCGCAGGCACATTTTTCTCTGTTCAGCGTGCAGATATCGTGTGTGCGGTAGCGTATGAGCGGAGAAGCCTGTTTGTTAATCGTCGTAAAAACAAGTTCTCCTTCACAGCCGTCAGGTAACACGTTGCCAGTATTCGGGTCTATGATTTCTGCTATAAAATTGTCCTCCTGAATGTGCGAGCCGCAGTGCGCTTCACATTCAAAAGCAACGCCAGGGCCTGACATTTCCGTTAAACCGTAAATGTTGTATGCATTAATACCAAGCTTATCTTCAATATCCCTGCGCATTTCATCACTCCATGCCTCAGCACCGAAAATACCTGTCTTTAGGTGAAGTTTATTGCTGAGACCGCGTTTTGTGACCTCATCTGCGAGATAAGCGGCATAAGAGGGTGTACAAGCAATAACTGTACTCTGCATATCAATTAAAAACTGAATCTGCCTTTCGGTATTGCCCGAAGACATAGGAATTGTCATGCTGCCAAGCTTGTGAGAGCCGCCGTTTATTCCTGCGCCGCCGGTAAAAAGCCCGAAGCCGTAGCATATCTGAACGACATCATCAGGAGTCACGCCTGCTGCGGCAAGTGCGCGAGCACAGCAGTCATCCCACATATCAATATCATCCTGTGTGTAATAAGCGATTACGCGCTTGCCGGTTGTGCCGCTTGTTGAATGAACACGCACGACGTCACGTTTGGGGACAGCAAGCATACCGTCAGGATATGCAAGCCGCAAATCCTCCTTAGAAAGAAAAGGCAGTTTGTAAAGGTCTTTAACAGAACAGATATCTGCAGGAGAAACACCTTTTTCGTCCATGGCACGTTTATAATAAGGCACGTTGTCATAACAGTGTTTTACAGTATTTACAAGTCTTTCATTCTGAAGTTTTTCCAGATTTTCGCGCGATATGGTTTCAATTTCAGGTCTGAAATATCTGCCTTGCATGGTAATACCCTCTTTCTATCCGCAGATATTGTATTATATTTTTGCCCGATTGTGAATTGAAAATGTAAAAGACATTGGGGTAGGAGGTAGCAAGCAGGAAGCAGAAAAGATCTACCACCTACGACCTACCAACTACAAACTATACCCTGCAAGCGAGCTAAGCGGGCAGCGCGCCAATGCCGTCTCAAAATGACAAGAAAATAAAAAAGCACCTCAGTTTTGGCTGAGGTGCTTTTATATTTTCTGTACATCTCCATTGCGAACAAACGGCTCAACTGTCAAAATAACTGACTGTCGTCCGTTTGTCCGCAAATTTGACTGTTTTCGAACAAACGTTCCTAATAACTAAACATTCAAATTCGCCTGCGCAGGCGTTTGTTGCTCATAATGTTA
>JAZUIB010000057.1:0-28695 GCA_045642025.1 Synergistaceae bacterium | reverse complement strand
CTGTCCCGTCGGGTTAGCTTACGGAAGGCTTTTTCCACCGGTCGGACATCCGTGTGTTAAATCTTCTTACTTTAATCGCATCGACGTCATGCGTTCATGATGCTGACAAGCCCGCTGCCAACAAGCTATGAACGGGAAAACCTCGGTAACAACCGCCGGTGGTGGCTGGTTTCCCACGCAAATACGCGGTCCTCTATCAGGTAACATCATGAGCAACAAACGCCTGCGCAGGCGACGAATAACAAAGTTACACGTTATCCGTATATGTTTTTGTACCCAAATTACAGGATAGCGCTCGTATCCCGCTTAGAGAAACAGGGAAACCGCTCAGGATAACAGCAAAACAAATTATTAAAGCTTTTGTTGAGTGAGCGAATCGAACAGTCTGCTGGACGAGATACGAATGTTATCCTAATTTCTTTAAAAAGGAGCACTAATCATGTTGAGAAATAAGGACAGAGATCTGAAAAAGGCAAGAATGTTAAAGCACAAAATGCGCGAAAACGCTTTCAAGCCGACCAAGAAAAATATCCGCTACAAACGCAACATCAATTTTCAAGTATGCGGCACTGAACCTTTGAAATTCTGTAAGGCTATACCGCTTACGCGGCAGAATAAAAAATTGCTCGGCAATGCGGTAATCAACAAAATACTTCCGACGGAAGCGCGTCAGCCCGGCATAATTCCGTGGCTTTCAATCTTTCGTCACACAAAGGAAAATTTTCTCGTTTTGAAGTGCAACCTCATCGAACATGAAGAACTACTGAAACACGACGAACAGGGCAGACCGTATCTTGAGCAAAACACAAATTTCAGCAAGTAGATAACTAACTGAAACAAGGGCAGGGATTAAATTCCCGCCCTGTTTTTTTTATTGTTTTTTTCAAAATTATCTTTGTTGTCTTTTTTAACGCGTGAAACATACCTCAATTACTACTTGCATGGTAAGTTTGTTTTCAGCTTTTCTGGTATCCTGCTCCCTAGATGCTCTATCCATCCGGTTTTGAGTTACTGAATTACTGAACCTATGGACCGTATTGCCTGAACCGCCGCATAAAAACCTCCGCCGAAACTTTCCCTGCGGAGTGAATGGTTGTATTTTTCCGAAAACCGTCTGCTGTTTTTATTCCAGCCAGCGGCTTCTGTTTTCTGTGTAGAGCTGTTGGAGTTTTTGCGCTACGGGGCTTGGTTTTCCGTTTCCGATTATTGTATCGCCGATGCGGACAACCGATACGATTTCTTTGATTGAGCCGCTGATGAAGGCTTCGTCGGCTTCCGCAAGTTCGTTTTCGCGCGGGCAGCGTTCTTCAATTTCAAAACCGTTTTCGCGCGCAAGTGTCAAAACTATGCCGCGCGTAACACCTTTGAGTACTTTGCCGACAGGCGCGGTTATTATTTTGTTTCCTTTTACTGCATAGAAATTGCTTGTCATGCCTTCGGTAAATTCTCCTTCGGGCGTGACGTAAACGGATTCAAAATAGCTGCCGTCACTTTGTCCCAGCGGAATGAGTCCGAAAAGATAGTTTATGCTTTTTACAAGAGGATTCGGGCGGTACATTCTGTTCGGCAGAAGCGCTATGCCGTTGTCTATTTCGTCCTGTGTTTTTGCTGCCGCGACAGGCGCAAATATTATGAAGAAGCGCGGATTTGGGAAATGTCCTTTTGGGCTGTTGATGTCTCCGCCGGTCATATACGGCTTGACCATGCCTTCTTTTGGACAGTCATCTCTTGCAAGTCCTTCGCGGATTATTGTCTCTATTTTTTTTATGTCTATTTGTGACGCGTCTATTCCGGCTGTTTTGACGCTGTTTTCAAAGCGTTCAAGGTGCGGAGTAAGCCCGAAAGGGCGTCCGTTGTATATTCTGATGGATTCGAATGTGCCGACTCCGCGCTGTATAAGCATATCGGTGACAGGAATACGGCATTCTTCTACCGGCATAAATTTTCCCTCATAGTAGCAAAGTTCGCTCATGATGAAATCCCCTCTTTCAATTTTCAATAAAGTTAGCACTGAAACGGGAAAATTGCAATATAATTATTTCAGCATTGAGCCGTACGCTATATGTGCAGTAATTACTGGCTGGTGCAGAAGAACTGTATTTCATAATACACACTGCCTTATTTTTTTGATTAACGTAATAAAATGTATCTGATGTTGTGAGGGATCTGTTTATGGCAAAAAAAATTCTTGGAGTTTTAGGTGGGATGGGGCCTGCGGCAAGCGCTGAATTTATGCGAATTTTGGCACAGCGTTTTCCCGCAAAATGCGATCAAGAGCACCCCGTTGTTTATCTTCTTTCAGATGCGCCGATACCGGACAGGAATGATTATCTGACAGGCAAGGGCGAAAATCCGCAGTCGCTTATACAGGCTGACCTTGACAAGCTTGTCAGTTGGGGTGCGGAACTTTTGGCAGTCACCTGCAACACGGCGCACTGTCTCATAAATAATTTTAGAGACGAGCTCAAAGCACCGCTTATTCACATTGTGGAAGCAACTGTAGAAGCCGCAAAACAGTCTGCGCCTCAAGGTGCTTGGATGGTTGCAACTCTCGGCACAATACGCTGCGGGCTGTATCAAGATGAAGCAGAAAAACAAAATTATCGTCTGCTTGTTCCGCCTGAGGATATAAAGCAGAAAATTCAAAATATCGTTCATTTTGTTAAGGCGGGCGATATGAAAACTGCCGGCGAAAAAATGTCGGAAGCAGTGCAGGAACTGTGGAAAATTGAAAAACTGCCTGTCGTTACGGCGTGCACGGAACTGCCGCTTGCCTACGACGCTTCGGGACTGCCTGCGGAAATGAACGTTTCAAGCCTTGACGCGCTCGCAGACGCCTGCATTAAAGTCATTACCGAAAACTGACAGATTGGCGCGGCATTAAGATGATTAACGGCATACCAAATAATTGTAACAAAAAAATACGGCTTCCTTTTATCGACATTGCAAAAACGCTGGCAATTATTTTTATGATTCATCTACACATATTTGAAGAATACGGACAAATGCTTTTTGACAATGCGGCTGTTGTTGAAAAAGCACATCCTTGGTTCTATAAATTTATTTTTAATATTACCGGCGGAGTTTTTGTCGCACCCGTTTGTATGTTCTGTATGGGCATCGGAATGGCTCTCAGCCGAAAAAACACGCCGCCTGACTTTTTTGCGCGCGGTGTTGACCTGACAAAAAAAGCATGGCTGCTAAATATCTTCAGAGATGCCATACCTTACACTATCTTTTGTCTGATAACCTTAAAGACTCCGGAAAATCTGCTTTTTTACCTGTTCAATCTCGATATTCTTCATTTTGCCGGACTTGTTTGTTTTGTGATGAGTATTTTTTACATTCTGAAATTTTCGCACAAGACTGTTTTTATTGTTTCCGTTCTGTTTTCAATTATCGCCTCACTGCTGCATACTCTTCATTTTGACAGTTATGCGCTGAATGTAATTGCAGGTCATTTCACAGGCACGGATCATGAAAATTTTCTCGCTGCCTTTCCTCTTTTCAGCTGGCTGATCTTTGCCGCAGGCGGAAAATTGTTCGGCGGCTGGCTGAAAAACGGCGGCGACAGCACAAAATTCTTCAGATACGCTCTGCCTGTTTCGGCAGTAATATTTTTCTCGTGGATTTCTTACACATGGACACACAATACCGGCTTCTTCCGCGGCAGTGAACTGTATTATTACCACATGAGCCTTCCGTGCGCGCTGTTTTCGTTTACAGGCATATTTTTCATACTCGGCTTAAGCCGTTTTGCCGCCGATGTTCTGCCTGAAAATGTTTTGTCTTTGTGTGAGTTTATGGGGAAAAATCTCAATGAGATTTATATTTTGCAGTGGCTGCTGATCGGCTGGCTGCTTGCGTTGATTGTTCCGGCGTTTTTAGGAAAAACAGACAACGTTTTCCTTTTATCTTTATTGGCAGTTTTAATAATTTTGCTTTCCTGTCTGTTGGTCAAACCATACAAAAAACTGTTTGACAATAAAAGATAATACAAAAAACAGCGGCTTGGTTTTCTCCATGCCGCTGTTTTTTTACTTAATGTTTATTGTCTTAGCGCTTACTGCTCTAATTACTCGTCTTTATTTTCTTCGCCCTTGTCTCTGTTAGGCGCGTTTTCTGCCGTGAAATCCGCACGGCTGCCAAGTATTTTGCGGTCAGGCGCTGCGTTCTGGTCAGGACGGTGTGCCATGACTTCCGCAACTGCGTCTGCGCTGTCTGCCGCGCCGAACGCATCAATAAAGCGCTCTGCCCAGTAAACCATTTCATCATTTATGCGGTCAAGGATTTCTTTCGGTTCCGCAAGGATTTTTTCGCACATAAGCAGATTGAGTTTACGGTAGTCATTTGATTTTCTGCTCATGCCTTTTTCGTCAGCGGCAGCGACCAGTTCTTCCCAGAGCTTCTGTGATATACCGCGGTTGGGATCTTTGACGTAGCTTCCGCTGTCAACAATGGCGTTTCCTGTTTCTGAGTCCATTTCTACGCCGAAATAGCAGTTCTGGAATAGTGTAGCAACGTTGCCTTTGCGGATGCCGTAGTCTTTGAATTTTGCGCATTTGTGAAGCGGGGTGCCTGAAATTCCGTGCTGCGCTATTGTAACGCCGTAGGGTGCTATCGCATCTGCAATTTCTTTTGTGCGGGCAAGGTCAATACCTTCTTCTTGTCCGGCTGTTGTGTCATAAAGTCCGTGTTTGCTGCCGTTTGAAATTGCAAGGTAATCAGGGAAAATGCCCCATGCGTTGAGTCCGCCGATGTAGTAGGTTGCTTCTTCAACAGTTGATAGTTCTCCTGGGCCTTTGATTTCGCCGACTTCAACTTCCAATCCGAGTTCTGCCGGCAGCCATCCGCATATTGAACGTGTAGCCTGGAAGTTTTCAAAGTCCTGAAGGTGTGAGGCATCGATTGCTACAGAGGTGAAGCCTCCGGCAGTAATCTGTCCGAGATGCTTTACACCTTTTAGCACATCTTCTTTGCCTTTTATTGCATAGTGGTCAACATGGAGCCCGAAAACCGCGCCATGACCAATTTCCGTAGAGTATTTCAGCGCATATTGCGGGATATTTTCATAGGTTGCTCCGCAATATGTGGATTCTGATTTTGCAAGCTCTATAAGTACTGCGGCGTTTTTGTTCTTTGCCGCCTGCAGCACTGCTTTGATAACGAGCGGATGTCTAGCGTTTGCTGCAAGAACTATTGAATTTGCTTTCTGGTTAGCGGCAAGAATGTCACGTCCGCTGACAAGTCCCATTGCCTCTGTGCCGAAATTAGCCTGTACGTTAAGAGGACGTTTTTTCAGTAGTTCCTGATAAGCCTTGCTGTTAATATCCATATTGATATCCCCCTGGTTTATTTTAAATTTGTGCGTTGCTTTAATGATATTGTAATCTCTTTTTCGGTTTTAGCAAGCAATATAATTCTTGCCCTCACGGTTATCCTCTATAGTGCAATTTCTTCTCCGATTTTCATTACCCTGGACGAATTTTCATTTTCAGCACACAGGCGCGTAAATTTTTCAGGGTCCGCCTTGATTGCAGGGAATGTGTCATAGTGCATCGGAATGGCAATTTTGGCATCAACAAATTTTGCCGCGCGCGCTGCGTCATCACAGTCCATTGTGTAGTATCCGCCGACAGGCAGCAATGCCGCGTCAAGATTTTCTTCCGCAAGCAGCAGCATATCCATTGTAAGTGCGGTATCACCTGCATGATATATTTTTCTGCCGCCGGCACAGATGAGAAATCCGCAGGCAAGCCCTGCATATTCCGCTTTTCCGTTCACGATGTATGTTGAACCATGCAGCGCCGGTGTGAGTTTTACTTTGCCGAATGGGAAGTTGTATGAAGCACCTATCTGCATTCCTTCTGTTTCAATGCCCTGACGTGCCAAAAAGGGCGCAAGTTCTGTCGGGCATATTACCGTTGCTTCACAGCGGCGCGCAATTTCAACCGCGTCACCGACATGGTCTCCGTGTCCGTGCGTGACAAAAATGTAATTTATGTCCGTAAAATCAGCTGATTTTGCCGCGCTCATCGGATTACCGTTCAAAAATGGGTCTATGAGCGCTTTAATGCCTTCGGCTTCAAAATAAAATGCGCTATGACCTAGATATTTCAGTTTCATGTCAACACCTCCGTTAAATTATATCTCTTTTGTAATTCAAAATTAAAAAGGAAATCCTAAACGGATTTCCTTTTGTATGCAGTTTTGTTACTTGATAAGAAGTTCGTCTGTACGAATTGCGAGTTCCTGAAGCTGTGCGTCTTCAACAGCGCTCGGCGCAAAGGAGAGCGGGCACTGCGCTTTCTGGTTTTTCGGGAATGCCATGACGTCACGGATCGATTTGCAACCGCACATAATCATTACAAGACGGTCAAGTCCGAATGCCAGTCCTCCGTGAGGCGGTGTGCCGTAGCTGAGTCCTTCAAGGAAGAAATCAAAGCGTTCGCGCGCTGCTTCCGGCGTGAAGTTGAGTGCTTTGAACACTTCTTCCTGCATCTTCGGATCATGAATTCTTATAGAGCCTCCGCCTATTTCCGTGCCGTTGAGAACAACGTCATAGGCGCGTGAACGTACTTTGCCGGGCTCTGTAAAGAGGTATTGCATATCTTCGTCAAACGGCGCTGTGAACGGATGGTGCATTGCCATCCAGCGGTTTTCTTCGTCACTCCATTCAAGAAGCGGGAATTCGGTAACCCAGAGGAATTTGAAACCTTCTTCGACAAGTCCTCTTTCTCTTGCGATTTCAAGGCGCATCTGTCCGAGAATTGTGCACGCTTTCTGCCAGTTGGCATCTGCCATAAGGAAGAGCGCATCGCCGTCTTCAATTTCTGCAATTTCACGAAGTTTTGCCATGCGTGCTTCATCAAGGAATTTAACGAGAGGTCCTTTAAGTTCTCCTTCTTTAACCTGGAAGTTCGCCATGCCCGCAGCACCGAGTTTTTTTGCTCTGTCCTCAAGCACTGTGAGCTCTTTGCGTGAAAGCGCGGCTCCGCCTTTAAGTCTCAGACCTTTGACTGTGCCTCCGTTTGCAATAAGTCCGGCAAACGGGTTTTCTCCGCCAGCAAAAACTTCTGCAAGGTCAACCATCTTCATGTCTATACGAAGGTCCGGTTTATCGCTGCCGTAAAGGTCCATTGCATCTTTCCATGTCATGCGGAGGAACGGTGTTTTAATTTCAACTCCGAGCACTTCTTTGAACACTCCCGAGAGATATCCTTCAATGATGCTGTATATGTCTTCTTCTGTCGGGAAACTCATTTCAAGGTCTATCTGCGTAAATTCCGGCTGTCTGTCAGCGCGAAGGTCTTCATCGCGGAAACATTTGACTATCTGCATATAACGCTCGCAGCCGCCGACCATAAGCAGCTGTTTGAAAAGCTGCGGTGACTGCGGAAGAGCATAGAATTTACCCGGGTTAAGGCGGCTGGGGACAAGGAAATCGCGCGCGCCTTCAGGGGTCGAGCGTGTAAGCATAGGTGTTTCGATATCGAGGAAACCGTTCTTTGCGAAATAATTCCTTGTAAAGAGCGTTATATCGTTGCGTTTTTTAAGGTTATCCTGCATACGGTCGCGGCGGAGGTCAAGATAACGGTATTTCATGCGAAGGTCTTCGTTGACTTCGTCTGCGCTGTCCATTTCAAAAGGCGGAAGTTTTGACGGTGAGAGAATTATGAAATCCGAAACAACGAGTTCAACATTTCCTGTCGGAATTTCTGGATTTTCTGTGCCTTCCGGACGAATACGAAGGCTGCCGGTTACGGCAAGGCAGTATTCGCTGCGAAGAGCACCTGCTCTTGAGTGAGCTTCAGCATTGAGTTCAGGGTTGAACACAAGCTGGGTAACACCTGTTTTGTCCCAAAGCTCAATGAATATAATTCCGCCGAGGTCACGGCGCGCACGAAGCCATCCGTTGAGTACGACTTTTTTGCCGGCGTCCGCTTCGCGCGGTTCGCCGCATTTCATTGTTCTCTGCCATTCGGCATTAAAATAGCGTTCCATAAACATTCCTCCCCCGGCCGTTACAGACCGGCATATATATTTTAGTTTTGAAAAATTTTATTTGCAGCTCAGAGTTTCAATAATCTGAGCGCGGCTGACTTCCTGCTGAGAGGCATCTGTAAGATTTTTAACGGTTACAACACCTTTTTCAATTTCGCAGCCGCCGATTATGCATGCAAATTTTGCGTTTGCAGCCGCTGTTTTCATCTGCGCTTTCATACTGCGTCCGTTATAATCCATATCTGCCGAAACACCGGCGGCGCGGAGTTCATGTACAAGCCTGACTGCCTCCATACGGCAATCTTTGCCGGCATAAACAACATAGGCTTTTGTTTCCGGCGCTTTTCCGAACGTGCAGCCCTGCGCTTCCATAGTGAGGATAACACGGTCAACTCCTGCCGCAAAGCCTATTCCGGGTGTGTGGGCGCCGCCTATGGATTCTGCCAGATTGTCATAACGACCGCCTCCGCAGACCGCATTCTGCGCGCCAAGGTCACCGGACTGGATTTCAAAGGCTGTCTTTGTATAGTAATCAAGACCGCGGACAAGCCGCTTATCAAGAATTGTTACAGCTCCTATTTTTTCAAGCCCCTCGCGCACTTCGGCAAAATGCTCTCTGCATTCGTCGCACAGGCAGTCGAGAATTGACGGCGCGTTTTCAGTTATTTCTTTGTCGTGAGGTTCTTTGCAGTCCAGTATTCTCAGCGGGTTTCTGTCAAAACGACTCTTGCAGGATTTGCAAAGTTCGTCAAGATGCGGACTGAGAAAGTCCTGAAGCGCCTTTCTGTAGACAGGGCGGCATTTCGGGCAGCCGACAGAATTGAGAACAACTTGAAGATTTTTAAGCCCGAGACGGCGGAAAAGCTCCATTGCATAGTCTATTATTTCAATATCAAGCGCGGCATCCTGCGAGCCTATTGCTTCAACGTCCATTTGGACAAACTGACGGTAACGCCCTTTCTGAGGACGCTCATAACGGAACATAGGCCCAATGCCCCACATTTTTACCGGCTGTACACCGTTTTTCATATCATGCTCAAGATAACAGCGAACCATTGATGCTGTCATTTCCGGGCGGAGCGTAACGCTTCTGCCGCCGCGGTCAAGAAACGTGTACATCTCCTTTTCAACAACGTCGGTGGTCTCGCCTACACCGCGGCTGAAAAGTTCAGTATGTTCAAAAACAGGCAGTTGAACCTTGCCATAGCCGAAATCACGAGCTACTTCTGCTGATACCTTTGCAACATACTCCCATTTCCAAGATTCTTCTCCAAGAATATCCTTTGTGCCGCGCGGAGCTTTGACTGCTTCCATAATCCTGTTCCTCCGATAACTCATACAATTTACAAATGAATATAATACTGTATTTTTTCGTGTCAGGCAAGAAAAAATCGCCTTTTCAGGCGATTTTTTGTGCAAATTTATATCTGTAAGGTTATATTGTTTCTTTATACAGCGTTTTACCGGTATCTCCCTCACATACTCTGCTTCCGTTATATGCCTGCGGATCATCCACACCATCGATAATTTCAAGGTGCATAGGCGGAGTTACATATTTTGAAAGCGCAATAATATCTTTGTTGCTGAGGCGGATACAGCCGTGTGTGCATTTCTTTCCGATTGACCACGGCGAGAAGGTTCCATGTATTGCAATCTGCCAGTTGTTATAGAACGAAATCAACTTAGCTCCGTATGCAGGTCTTGGCTTCCCTGGCTCATTAAACCATTTCGGGTCATAGAGTATCTTTGTTGCGTCTTGAATAACACGCCAAATCTGATATGTGCCTGTAGGGGTAATAAAGTCAAAACGGCTTGTTTTTACAAAACCTCTGCCTTTGCCGCACGCAATGGGATACTGCGCCTCCATTGTCGTGCCCTTATAAAGCGTAAGTGTCATCTTTGCTTTGTTAACACGTATCCAGTATTCATTTTCCTTAGGCTGCCAGTCCGTATATTTTGCGGCACATGCCTGTGTTGCGAACAATCCTGCGCAAATCAGCGCCAAAAACAGTACAACGTATCTCTTCATCCAACATTCCTCACTTATGTATACCATCTATCAGGATATTATATAACTATTTGAAAATTTTGGTGAAAAAACATATAACTTTTTTCATTTTTTTTTACTTGCACTAATTATTGTACTCATTGTACAGTCCGACAACCTTTCTGTTACAGCACATTCTGAGGAACAGCACCGTAACCGTAAGCGACGCCACTTCGGCTATTGCGAATGCCCACCAGACTGCATCAAGTCCGAAAAGAGCAGACAAAACAAATGCCGCCGGCAGCAGAAAAACGAGCTGCCTTGTAATTGAATTCACCATACTCATCCATGCGTCTCCCATTGCCTGGAAAAAACCTCCGATAACTATACAGGCTCCGGCAAGAGGAAAATGCCAGCCTATTCTTCTAAGGGCGGTTGTGCCTATAGCAAGCATATTATCCGACGCGTCAAAAAGCTTCAGAAGCACAGGAGCTTCAAACTCAAAAAATAAAAATCCGCAGAACATAACAGCGACAGCTCCGCATACGGCAAGCCGCAGCGTGCGCATCATACGTTCCGGTTTTTGCGCGCCATAGTTGTAGGCAATGATTGGTATCATGCCCTGATTAAGTCCGAAAATCGGCATAAAAATAAAACTCTGCAGCTTGAAATAAACACCCAGAACGGCTGCGGCAGTTGACGAATACGCGAGCAGTATTTTATTAAAACCATAGACCATAAACGAGCCTATAGAGCACATTATGGTAACAGGAATACCCACTATATAAATTGATTTTACAGTAGTCAGATGCGGCTTGAAATATTTCAGGCTGAAAGTTATTTCCTTATTTTTGGTATAGTTGAAATAGATTGCAACACACATTTGCAGAGCCTGACCAAGAACAGTAGCAATTGCCGCGCCCTTTATCCCCATTGCAGGGCAGCCGCACAAGCCGAAAATCATAATCGGGTCAAAAATCATATTGACAAGAGAGCCGCCTGCCTGGGCAATCATCGAATAAAAACTTTTTCCTGTTGAAATAAGCAGCCTCTCAAAAGTAATAGCACCTGCAGGGAAAACAGCAAAAAGCAGAAGGATTGTAGTGTAATCAACACCGAGTTCCGTAATTATGCTCTGCCCCAGCTGAGTTTCATAAAAAAGGCGTGTACAAGTAAGAGCTGTTACAACTGCAATGACACCTGTCAAAAGTCCGAGCAGTATCCCGTTGCCAGCCGCAAAATTGACTGCGTGCTGATTTTTCTCACCGAGCCGCTTTGACAGCAGCGCGTTAATTCCTGAGGCAGTACCTATCGAAATAGCGTGAAAAACATTGAGAATAGGAAAAGCAAGCGAAACGGCGGTAAGCGCATCTTCGCTTAACCGCGCCACAAACAGGCTGTCCACAATGTTGTAAAGCGCCTGCACAAGCATAGAAAACATTATAGGCACAGACAAAGTCAGGAGGAGTCTTCCTTCATGCATATATCCCATTCTGTTTTCCTTTATCGCAACTTCAGACATATAAAACCTCTTTTTATTCTCCACAAATATTTTGTATCGTTTGCTCTGCGTTTAAGTGTATCACCGTTTAAAACATCCAGCTTAGTGATTTTAATTCTTAAGTAGCCATACAACCAACTCAAGACAGACAAAACAGATATGACAAGACAAGGAATCTTCACACCCTATCACTTAATTTTGTTTATTTCCAGTTTCAGTTTTGCCTGTCGCTAAAAATTTCAAGCTATACTCTTGCCCCCATTGCCTTTTCAAACCAGTCTCTGCCATCCACAAATTTTGAAATTATGAGCGCAGAACAAGTGTCTCCTGTGGCATTAACCATTGTTGCCGCAGGGTCTATAAGCATACTAATCGTTGCAACAATCGGAAATGCTTCAGGCGGGAAACCGTACATGCTGATAATAAGTGCTTCCCCGATAAAACCGCCTCCGGGTACCCCCGAAAGCACAACTCCGCAAAGAATCGAAACTGCCACCGCCACAAGCATGGTTTTAATTCCGGCAAAAGGTATGCCGTAGATCCCAAACAGAAACGCTATTTTTAAAATACCTCCGAGACAGGAGCCCTCCATGTGGACTGTTGCACCTATCGGAAGCACTATGCCGGAAATATCGTCAGGAATACCCATATTGTGCGCTGCTTCAATGTTAATGGGAAGGGTAGCGTTTGAACTTCCTGAACATAGAGCCATAGCCGCAGGAGCCAAGATATTTTTCCAGAAAACGACGATTCCTTTGCCGTTTGTAGCATACCAAGCATAGATTGTGAAAGCGATAAAGAAATATGCGAAAGTTGCAATGTGGAAACCTATCATCGCATGAAAATAGGCACCGAGAAGCTGCGAACCATAATCCCCTACCAATGCTGCAAAATAGGCACAAAGACCAATCGGAGCATAGTACATAAGATAGTCAACCATCTTAAGCATCGCATCAGCCAGGACCGCTATTCCTGCACCGATTTTCTTTCCTCTTTCTCCGAGCGAGTTCAGACAGATGCCGAAAAGAATGGTGAAGATGATAAAAGGGAGCATTGCACGGCGTGAGAGCATGTTGACAAAGTCGTTGGTTGTGACTGCCTGAACTATTGCGTCAGGCGTACTGAAAGCCTGAATTTTCCCGGGTGCCCGAAGAGTTGCACTGAACTCGGATGCAGGCGGAAAGGAAATGACTGTAAAAAGCATTACACTGGCAGCGATACAGCCGGTTACGACGAACACGAGTACAAGCCAGCGAAGAACCTTCCCGAGACGTTCCACTGTTGACATATTTGCAACGGCAGAGCAGATTGTCGTGAAAACGAGAGGAACGACAACCATAAACATTGCGTTGATAAAAAGATCTCCAAGCGGCTTGAGTTTTATGGCATCCTTTCCCATAGCCGCACCGAGAATACAGCCAAGCGCAATCGAGCAGAGGAGTATCAGCGGGAAGCAGTATGCCTTCCATATTCTTTTTTTCTCTGCCATATAAAAAGCTCCTTTCTGTTTTGACACTTTGGTAAAATTATTAAAATTCGCTTTGGTATCGTAAAGGAATTATTCAGAAAAAAACAACAGTTTTATGTCAGTTTGTATTGTTCCCGCATAATTCTTTAAGCAGTTCTTCACACTCTTTTTTTGCTGCTTCCGTTTTTTTGCGGTCAATTTCAAACGATGCCGTCAGCCAATCGCCTTCACGCGCGTCTTTGGGCAGCAGCGCCTTCGGCACGACAAAATCTTCTCTGCCGAACAGCAGCCTCGCTTTATTGCCGTTGATTGAGTCAATAAATAACTGTACTGTCTTATCTGCCATTTTTGACTACCTGCTTTTTATTGTACTTAATTTCTTTGCCGTCAGTTGCAAGACATACTGTACCGTCAACAGTGTCAAAACGGATAAGGTTGAATTTGTTTATCGCCTTTACCGCCTGTTTGTGCGGATGTCCGTACTTGTTGCCTTCACCGTAGCTAAGCGTGATAATTTTCGGACGCACACGATTTAACAGCCAATTATTCGTTCCGTTGCTACTTCCGTGATGTGCTGCCTTAAGAACTGTTGCGCGGGGAATCGCAAATGTATCGCGTTCCGCGCGTTCCATATCTCCTGTCATAAAGAAGTTGACCTGTCCATAACTGACAATCATTACAATGCTGTTGTTGTTAGGGTCGCTGCTCGTATTTTTCAGATACCTTACAACAGGGGCAAGCACCTTAACCGAAACTTTGCCGAAATTCTTAATATACCCCGCCTGCGGCACTTTGAACGGGATTTTTTTATCTTTAACCGCCTGATAAAACTCTTTTTGCAGATTTGAGCCGTGAATATAACCGCTGTCCCATACCTCACCGATATCATATTTTTTGATAATCTTAGCCGCTACGCCGATATGGTCTGAATGAGGGTGTGTTACAACAAGCAGATCAATTTTCTTAACACCGTGCTCTTTCAAAAAAGCGTTTATTGCACTGAAACTTTTCGGCGTACCTGCATCTACAAGGATATTCTGACCGTTGGGTAATGCGAAGAACGTACAATCTCCCTGTCCAACGTTGATTGCATAGTAACGCAGCATTGAGTCGTTTCCGACTTCATTTGTCTTTGAAAGTCCGAATACAGCTTTTACTCCGCTTTGGCTTACAAGAAAAATAACAAGCGAGATTATAACAAGGAATATATACGAAATATTTTTGTTTTTCTGTCTGCGCACCACTTGTATCCCTCCTTAAAGAGTTTATACTATATGCGGGTGATGAATATGCTGTTCGGATTTAAACTGATACTCCCGCTTATGCTGTTAATTATAATAGGAAATCTGCTTTACAGATATAAATTTCTTTCTGACGAAGGAGTTTCAACTTTAACGCGGCTGCTTTATTGGGTCGTGCTTCCCGCGTTGCTGTTCCGCACAAGTTTTTCGTCCGGCAGGGAAATTCTTGTAAATTTAAATCTTGTCTGCGCGGCCACCGCTGCTTATTTTGTCACGGCACTTCTCACATGGCTTATTTCCGCTCAGATATTTCACAAAGGACAGCGCGGACGTATTGCCTCATCAATTATGGCTTCAATCCGCGCCAACAATCTGTATCTCGGCTTCCCAGTTGTTCTGATGGCTTTGGGAGAGGCAGGTATTCAGCAGGCTTCAATTTACCTCGCCGCTACTGTCATGTCTTTTCACATTATTTCAATTTCCGGTGCAGAATTTGCGATGCGCGGCAGAATTACAGCTGAAAATATCAGGCAGATATTCTGTAATCTGCTGAAAAATCCTCTTATTGTCGCATGTCTTGCCGGAATTATTTTGTCATTAACGGGGCTGCGGATTTGGCAGCCTGTTGACCGCGCGGTGAAAATGCTCGGCGACTCGGCTACTTCTATTGCGCTTATCGCTCTCGGCGCGTCTTTAAAGCTTGACAGTGTCAAAAGCACGCTGACTCTGTTTATCGAAACCATCGGCGATAATCTTCTCCGTTTTGCCCTTGCGCCGTCAGTAATGCTTTTTTTCACGCGCGTTTTTCATGTCGCTCCGCTTCTTTCGACTGTAACGGTGCTTCTTACCTCTATGCCGGCGGCCGTTAACTGTTTTATACTTGCAAAGGGTATGGGTATGGACGAAAACTACATGGCAAAGGTGGTTGCATCAACAACTATTGTCTCAATGCTTGCAATACCTGTCTGGGTAGTGCTGCTTAATATAGGTTAGGAAGTGAAACGATGAAACAGACTGATTTCAAAACGCTTGCTGAGCTTTACAGCGTATTTTTCAAAATCGGCGCCGTAACTTTCGGCGGAGGCATGGCAATGCTTCCAATCATTGAGCGTGAACTGGCAGTCAAACGGGATTGGGCTACCTCTGAAGAGCTGCTTGATTATTTTACGCTCAGTCAGTCACTGCCCGGGTTGATTGCCGCAAATATTTCGATTTTTCTGGGATACAAACGAGCCGGCAAAATCGGCGGCATTGTCGCGCCTCTTGCGACTATAACACCTTCGGTAATAGTAATTACAGTCATTGCCACCTGTCTTGAAAATTTCAGCAGTATTCCCGTTATTCAGAAGGCTCTTTCAGGAATTAACGTAGGCGTTGCTGCAATGCTTACCTACACAGTTGTTAATTTCGGCAAAAAGTCTGTCAAAGATTTTTTCGGTATTCTGCTTTTTGCTGCCGCTTTCGTTATGTTGTTCTTCTTTAAGGTTAATACTCTCTGGATTATCTTGTTAGGCACGCTCGCAGGCATTTTTTATACCTGCTTCCGCGGCGGATGGAAGGAGCTGACACGATAATGTCTCTCTGGGCGCTTTTCTGGGTTTTTGCTTATGTAGGTCTTCTCACGATAGGCGGCGGACTTGTAGCAATTCCTATTATGCAGCAGGAAATTATCGCAAAACGCGGATTGATTTCTCTGCATGAATTTATAAACATGATTGCAATTTCAGAATCTACACCAGGGCCTATGGGAATAAATATGGCTACATATATCGGCTACAAACTGCACGGTATTTTCGGCGCGCTGATGACGAGCGTGGGAACTGTTTTTCCGTCAGTCATTATCGCTTTGGTTATCGCAATCTATTTCAGCCGATTTCAGGACAAACCGTTTGTAAAGGCCTGTTTCAAAGGACTCCGCCCTGCCGTTACAGGCATGATAGGCGTTGCCGCGGCGCAGATTTTCATTTATTCGCTGCTTAACACTGAAAAATTCGGGCTGACACATCAAATCTGCGACCTGTTCTATTGGAAAAATGTCATATTTTATCTGCTTGCAATATTCGGACTTTTTAAACTGAAACTGCACCCTGTGCTTGCAATAGCCGCAGGCGCGGTTTTCGGGATAATATTTCTTTAGAGTCAATAAAAAATCCCTGCTTTTGCAGGGATTTTTTATTATTATCTCTGTCTTATTTTGCCGGTGCAGGCTGTTCCGGCTTAGGTTGCTGCGGCTGCGCAGGTGCCTGCTGTGCAAGCTGTTCCGGCTTAGGCTGCGCAGGTGCCTGCTGTGCAGGTCTAGGCGCTGGCGCTGGCTGAGGTACAACCTGCTGCTTTTTGCCAAAACCGAAGATCGGGGCATGTTTGCGAACTATAAATTCATAGTTCCATACTCCGCGGCTGTCTGCTGCCCAGCGAGCATTGATTATTTCCCATTTCTCTGCTTTGATCTGCTGAAGCGTAACGACAGCGTTCTCCGAGAACATTACGGCATAATCGTATTTTCTCAGGCTGCAAATACTGTTGCAAAGCATAATGAAAGCAATAATAGCTACAGATACGGCTATTATCCATTTGCATATACAGGTGTCTTTGAGTTTGTCAAGCATCTTGTTGCCTCCCTTCTGCAAGTAGTACGTACAGATGATATTTTATCACATATTCGCATTTATGCATATTATTTAAGCAAATTTTCCATATCGTCAACAGTTTTCTCAAATTGGTCAATCACCGCTTTGACAGGCTCCGAAGTGCTCATATCTGCGCCTGCGGCTTTGAGAAGTTCTATCGGATAGTTGCTGCCGCCTCCGGTTAAAAATTTGAGATAACGGTCGCGGGCAGGTTTTCCTTCCGTCAGTATGCCGTTTGCAAGAGCAGCAGCAGCAGAATAACCGGTTGCATATTGATACACATAGAAAGGCGTGTAGAAATGCGGAATTCTTGCCCATTCCATTTTCAAAGGCTCATCTATAACAATGTCAGGCCCGTAATATTTTCTGTTCAGTTCATACCAAAGCTGCTGGAGCGCTTCAGGCGTTGTGTCTCCGCATTCTGCGGCACGTTTATGCACTTCGTACTCAAACGAGGCAAACATGGTCTGCCGGTAAACTGTAGTGCGGATATTTTCAAGTCTTCTGTTGAGCAGGAAAAGTTTTTTGCGTTTGTTCTTAGTTGTTGCAATAAGATGTTCAAGCAGAAGCACTTCGTTGGTCGTTGATGCTACTTCTGCGGTAAATATACAGTAATCTGCCGTTGGATAAGGCTGATTAGCGTGTGAATAATAGCTGTGCATTGAATGACCCATTTCATGCACAAGCGTTGAAACGTCATTAAGATTGTTTGTGTAGTTCAGGAACATGTAAGGATGTGTACCGTAACTTCCCCATGAATATGCGCCGCTTCGTTTTCCCCTGTTCGGAAACACGTCAACCCAGCCTTCGTCAAGACCGCGTTTCACCTGTGCAAGATAGTTTCTGCCAAGCGGCTGAAGTGCTTCAAACATGATATTTTTCGCTTCGCTCCAGCTGATTTCGCCAAACGGGTCTGCCAGCAGCGGAGTATATATGTCATACATGTGAAGTTCATTGAGCCGCAGCTGTTTTTTTCGCAGCTGCATATAGCGGTACATCGGGCGCAGATTGCTTTCTATCGCTGATATGAGACTGTCGTAAACGGAAACAGGGATTTTATTTGAATCAAGCGCAGCTTCAAGAGGCGACGGATAGTGACGAACATTGGCATAAAATTTGGCTGCTTTAAGCATGCCGTTAAACGTGGCGCCTAATGTATTCTTCATTTCGCAGTACGGCTTGTACAAAGATGCAAACGCCTGTCTGCGGACATTGCGGCTTCTTGAACGCAGGAAGGAGACAGCGCGTTCTTCAGACATCTCAACAGCCCTGCCCAGCTCATTTTTTATTGACTCAAATCTCATATCGGCATTCGTGAGCATAGAAAATGTATTGTCCGCTGTATCTGCAAATTCTCCGGTCTGAGCAAGGATATTTTCTTCCGCAGCCGAAAGTACATGTTTTTTCTGTCTCAGCAGCTCTTTGAGCATAAATGCATAATCTTTAAGCGCTGCATCTTTTGCAAACTGTTTCAGAGTTTGTTCAGGAAGCGAAAGAAGTTCCGGAGTGACAAAACTTAAAGCTGCGCCATACTGTACTGAAAGCGCGGATATTTTGTTCACAAGCGCCTGATATTTTGAATCCGCGGTATCTTCATGACTGCGCATATTCGCAAAAACGATAAGCCTTCCGAGCATAATTTCTGTTTTGTCACGCTCGGTAAAAAATTTCAGCAGATTTGCGGCTGAATTAAGTTTCCCTGAAAATTTCGCAAGCTGCGGAATTTCTTTCTGTATTTTTCCGCAGTCTTTTTCCCATGCATCGGTATCTGCATAAATGTCTTCAAGTTTCCAACAGTATTCCTTCGGAAGTTCACTTCTTTTTGGCAGAAGATTTCCGCCTCCGAGATTCAGCTCAAGTTCTTTTGTATCTGTTTTTTTTGCCATACTATTTACCTCCGTCTTAAAGACATTTAATCACTTAATTTAAAACTAATCGGCACTCTTGCTCTTACGCTGTCAGTTTGTGCAAATTTCCACTGTGACACAGCACGTTTTGCAGCTTCGTCAAGCCTCGCGTAGCCGCTTGAACTTTCAACTCTGCAGTCTGTCACAGAGCCGTTTTCTATTGTTATAAGAAGTGTTACAGTCCCTTCTTCTATCCTTTTTCTTGAAAAGGCTGGGTATTGCGGGGCAACTTTTTTTGTTATAACAAGCGAATTTATGCTTGCAATCATAGCGGAAGTTTTATGCTCTGTGTGCAAAGTTTTCCCTGTATTTACGTCATTGTTTTCATCAGCGGTGCTTGTTTTTACTGCGTTTTCTGCCTGTTCGGCGCTGTCAGGAACTTGTGCGGCAGGCGCTGCAGATATTTCCGGAGCCTCTTTCATCTGCGGTTTTCTTGTTTCATTTTTAGACTGCACGGCTGAAACCGGCTTTGCCGTATTTTTCACAGCTGCAGTCCGGAGTGTTTCCTTTTTGTTTTTTTTGGGAACTTCGTAAATATTTTTCTGAACTGCCGGCAGCGGCGACTTTTCCACAAGCCGCACTACAATCTCATTTTTTTTGATCTCCGTGTGTCTGAAAGCAGGTAGACAGAAAAAGAATAGTGAGTGAAACAAAAGACTCAGCAAAATTGCAATAATCCATTTTCTGTTTTCCGCGATTTTTTTTGTCATTATTTATCTTCGTTCTGCATAAGAAGTCCGGCAGAAGTAATGCCTTCGTGTTTAAGAAGGGCAAGCACATTTGCGACTCTGCCGTAATCAACAGATTTATCGCCTGCCACAAGGACATCTCTCGCCTGTGAAGCCTTTGCAAGTTCTGCAAGCTCTTTCATGGAAACTGTGCGTCCGTCCCACTGCACACTGCCGTCTGCAAGTACAGAAACTGTAACCGCAGCTTCGGTATTAGGAGATATGGCTTTGCCGGAAGGCAGTTCTACACTGAGTTTTCCGTTAATGAACGAAGATGTCAGCACAAAAAATATTATAAGCATAAACATCATGTCAATAAGCGGGGTGATGTCTATGTCTGCCGTTTTTCTGCGTCTATTTCTCATTTATCCTAATCATATGCTCCGTAATTATAAAATCCGCACCGCGATTGAGCGTTTCTTCTTCACTGTCAATGCGTGATACGAGTATACCATGAATGAAAATGAACGGAATCGCGGCTACAAGTCCGGCAACAGTGGTAAACAACGCCTTATAAATACCTCCGGTTACAGCTGCGCCGGTTATCTGCCCGCCAAGATTAAGAGAATGGAACATTTCAACCATACCCAAAACTGTGCCGAGCAAACCGAGAAGCGGCGAAAGTTTTGCCACAAGTTCAAGCAGCCACAGATGCTTTTCCCAGCGGTAAATTTCACGTCTTATCTGCTGCTCGACAAGCAGTTTTATTTCTTCGTTGCCTACTTCCCAGTGCGTGTACGCAGCCATAAATACTCTGTGCAGAGAACTTGTGCTTTCACTTACGATTTTGTATGCCCTGTCTCTGTCACCTTTAAACATCGCTTCACCGAAAGCGAGTTCCAGTTTTTCAGGGTCTTCAGAATTTTTTCTGAAAAAAATCAGCCTTTCAATCGTAACGGCAAGCGCAATTACTGACATCGCAAAAATGACCCACATTATATATCCGCCCTGCTGCATATATTCGTGCATAATATCACCTCTCGCTGAATTTTGGCTGCAAATGGTAGTAATGACTGACCTCAATATTTATCTTGCAAAACACACAATTTATTTTAATGTTTTTCTCTGACAAGAAGCCAAAGGAAGAAAACAGAGCCTGTAAAAGCCGTAAGAATTCCTACAGGAACTTCTGACGGAGACCATGCAACCCTTGCTGCAGTGTCACAGACTACAAGAAATGCCCCGCCAAAAAGCATTGAAGCAATTGTAAGCGGTCTGTGCGCAATTCCTGCGAAACGTCTGCAGATATGAGGCGCAAGCAACCCTATAAATCCAACAGGTCCGCAAACTGAAACATTTACTGCAATCACCAGCGAAACCGCAAGAAACAGCAGTTTCTGCAGCTTTTCAACATTAACTCCGCGGCTTGCCGCGACCTTTTCACCGCAGACAAAAAGGTCAAGTTCAGGTGCTGTAAACAAAGCGGCAAAAACGATAAAAATAAGTGCAGGAAGTGTACTCCACACCTGCGATAAACCGACTGTTTCAAGTCCGCCCATAGACCAGCGCACAGCACGGAACGAATCAACATAACTGCCGCTGTACTGCATAATCATATTCAGGCTCGAGAGCAGATAGCTTATTGCAATACCTGCAAGCAGAAGCGCTGCGCTGCTCATTTTGTGCTTTTTTATGCTGCCGGCTGCATAAATTGCCGCAGTTGCAAGCAGAGAACCTGCAAAAGCAGCAAGTGAAATTCCTGACAACACTCCAAAAAGCATAAATTCCGCGCCGAAACGAATATAAGTAACAGCGCCGAATGCTGCTCCGGAGGAAATTCCCAGCATATCCGGAGACGCAAGGTCATTTCTGAAAAGCGCCTGGAAAATCATTCCGCAGACTGCAAGCGTCGCACCAGTAATCCAGCCAAGCAAAACACGCGGTACACGAAGCTCCCAAAATATCTTCGCAAGCATATCATCAGCGCCTGAGCTGAATACTGAAAAAGGAATTTTCTCGGCGCCGTAAAAAGGAGCCAACGCGACTATTGCAGCTGACACAGCTGTAAGCAGAAAAAACATTCTCTTTTTCATTGTAACAGCCCCTTCGGAATTACGCACACAGTCTTATGCTTTTCATTTTCAAAACCGGCAAATTCCGTTTCAAAAAGTCCGCCGAGAATATTTTGCGCGATAAGGCCGTCCGTATCTCCGCTCCACACAAGAGAACCATTTTTAACCGCAAGAATATTGTCGGCCGCATGAAGCGCAAAATTCGCGTCATGCGTGACACATATAACTGTAATACCTTGTTTGCGGTTAATATTCTCAACCAGCGCAAGCATCTCCTCTTGATATTTATAATCCAGAAAACTTGCCGGCTCGTCAAGAAACATAATATCCGTACTCTGCGCAAGAGCCGCTGCAAGCAGCGCACGCTGGCGCTCACCGCCGGAGAGAGTATCCAGTCTGCGGCTGCTCATAGAGGCAACTCCTGCTGTTTCCATAGCATTTTCTACAATTCTCCTGTCGTCTTCGCCGGCATTTCCGAAAGACTGCCACGGATATCGCGAAAGACTCACAAATTCTCGAACAGAAAACGGAAGCGCTTCTCCGCCTGACTGATGAAGCCATGCAATACGACGCGCAATTTCCTTTTCGCTCATTCGTGCAATATTTTTACCGTCAAGCAGCACCTCTCCGCCATAATTTTTATTCAAATGTCCCATACAGGAAAGCAATGTACTTTTACCGGCGCCGTTAGGTCCTATAATACATGTGAAACTGCCTTTTTCAATTCTGAAAGAAAGGTTGTTTAAAATTTTTTTACCGCCAGCTTCAAACAACAAATTGCTGATATCAAACAGCGCCATAGTTTCACTTCCTTTCTGCTGACAAGCAAACACAAAAAAAGCCCGTACGGGCTTATATATGGAGTGGAACATTACGCCCGCGCGTCTCACTCCTGTTTCCGCAGGCATTCTGCCTTCCCTTTCAGGTTACAGTGGCGGGGCCGCTTCAGATTTTCACTGAATTCCCCCTTGGAAACTCCAATTATTCAGTTTTAAGAATTATAGCATATTTCGCACGTTGATTATTGTATATCAATTATTGATTTCAGGAATAATCTTTTCAGGTTTTCCGATAGGCAATATGCGATTAATAACTGCCGTTTAATCTCCTACTCCGCAGATATTTCTTAATACACCAATACCGTCAATTTCTATTTCAACAACATCTCCGGGCTTTAAAGCTCCCACCCCTTTCGGAGTACCTGTTGTTATAACATCTCCGGGCTCCAGAGTGGCAAACCGGCTGATATGTGAAATAATCCTTGCAACACTGAAAATCATCTGCGCAAGCACTGCTTCCTGAACCACTTTACCATTCAGCCGTGTTTGAATTCTGGTATTCTGCGGCATCTCCTTTGTCAGAAGAAGAACAGGTCCAAACGGCGCAAAACTGTCAAAAGATTTTGCACGAATATACTGATTATCCGATTTCTGCAAATCACGCGCCGTAACATCATTCATAATTGAATAACCGAGAACATAATCAAGCGCATCATCCTCAGAAATATTTCTGCCTTTTTTGCTGATAACCACCGCGAGCTCGCCTTCGTAGTCTATCCTTCCCGCCCATGACGGAATACGGATAAAATCTGAAGGTCCGCAAAGCGCATTCCTTGTCTTTGTAAAAATAACAGGCTCTGCAGGGACTTCAAAACTCATATCCTTAAATTCATCAAGATGATCTCTGTAGTTCAGCCCCACTGCCCATATTGTTTTAGGTGTAAACGGCGCAAGAAATTTAACTCTGTCAACAGGGAAACTGATCCTTACGTTATTCATAGAGCTAAACGGATCACCCTCAACAATATCTACGGAATTATCACGTATTTTGCCGGAATAATTATGTCCGTCAACCCAGAATCTGCAAAATTTCACCGGCGCAACTGGTTTCATCTGTCATACACCCCAAACGTTAAATTCAATTTTATATTTTTTCAAGAACTTCTACGGCTCTGTTAAGCCATTCACCGTTATACTTCTCAATATCTCCTGCATCGCAGAGCTCCGCTATCCGCGGGTCAAGAGGGATTTTGCCAAGCAACTCAAAACCATGCTTTGCAGCAGTTTCTTCAACTTTGCTATCGCCGAAAATACTGATTTTCTTACCGCAGTCCGGACATTCGATATAGCTCATATTCTCAACAATGCCAAGGACAGGAATTTTCATAAGTTCAGCCATACGGACAGCCTTTTCTACAATAAGGGACACTAAATCCTGCGGTGAGGAAACAATAATAATGCCGTCAACAGGAAGCGACTGGAAAACAGTAAGCGGCACATCTCCGGTTCCCGGCGGCATATCCACAAACATATAATCAACACCTGTCCAAATGACATCACCCCAAAACTGCTTGACAACCTCAGCAATTGCAGGTCCTCTCCAGACTACAGGCGCTGCAGGGTCTTCCATAACAAGATTTATGGACATCATCTGAATACCACTGCGTGAAACAACGGGAAGAATTCCTTCGCCGTTTGACGAAGCACGCTCCGTAATTCCGAACATCTTTGGAATCGAAGGCCCTGTGATATCCGCGTCAAGAATGGCACATTCACTGCCTCTGCGCTGCAGCGCGGAAGCAAGCATTGAAGTCACAAGAGACTTTCCTACTCCGCCCTTGCCGCTTACAATACCTATAACCTTGCTTACAGTACTTAAACCGTGAGCAGGAACTCTGAAATTAAATTCTTCCTTTCTGTCGCCGCAGTTCTCCGAGCAGCTTGAACAGTCATGTGTACAGCCCATAACCAATCACCCCGTTAAAATCTATATCTCCTTACATATTCTACAACAAATATTGCGTATTTTCTTCCAAAACAACAGAAAAACAGGAAAAAACTCCGGAAAAATCCGGAGCTTTAAGCCGCATATTCAATACTGCCAACTACTTTTTGAGCAGTTTATTCAGCATTTCCTTAATTTCCGCGTTTTCTTTTCTAATCGCTTCATTATCGCTCTTAAGCGACTGTATTTCCGCGTCCTGTGCAAGCGTCTTATCGTTCAGATATTTAACCTGCTTCTGAAGCTCTGCCTTTGTTTTCGCCGTTTCGCCTTTGCCGAATTTAAGGCTTATGCCGGCGTTGTACGCGTTCTGGCTGTTGCCCACGCTTGTTGACGCGCTCATCATAAGGTTCGGCGACGGCTTGTACGCCACGCCTATTGCTCCCGCGCTTTCGCCGCGGTAGTTACCGTAGGCAACCGCTCCGACAAATTTGTCGCCTTCTTCTCCGCTCGGTTCCGCGTAGTGATGTCCTGCCAATGTCGCTGATATCGCTCCAACTTCTTTGATTTCGTTTGAAACTGATCCGAGTTCGTTTCTCACGGCGTTAAGCTGGCGCATGTTTGCCGCGTCTGTCGGGTTTATGCCGTCTGCCACGTTTACTATTCTTCTCTGCTGTGCCGCAGAGCCTACTGACACTACGTTGCTTTCTTTTACTTCTGATTTGTTGCCGAGCGCTACGGAGTTTGTGACGTCCGCGCCGATTTTTACTTCGTTGCCGAGTACAAAGTTGTTGGCTCCGGCTATTTCGTTGTTGTTGCCAAACGCGTAGCTTGCGTTGCCTGTTACTTTGTTCGGGTCGCCGAATGCGCCGGAGTTGTTTCCGCTTACCGTGTGTCCCGTGCCTACCGCTATTGAGTTAGCACCCGTTACTGTTGAGCCGACGCCTATTGCTATTGAATTTTCTGCTGTCGTGTCTTTTGTCGGGTCTGTCGTTATTTCGCCGTTTTCGTAACCGACTGTAGCGCCATAGCCTATCGCTATGCCTGCCGTTGAGTTTTTGGACACGCCGGAGTTGTACGCTTCGGCTATTGAGCCTTTTGCCTGTGCGGACGCGGCTCTGTCGTTTGTTTCGTCAATCTTTTTCGCGCCAATTGCTTCGCTTCCGCTTACTACAATGTTGTCTATGCGGTTGTTGAGGTTCATAACCTTATCGTCAACGTTTATTTTCGTGTAGGCATCGGTTATGCCGTACCCTTCAAGCGTTGTTGCTTTGTCCGCTTTGTTTACACGGAGGCTTTCTATTGCTTCTTTGTTTGTCCTGACTTGTCCGTTTGCAGGCATGTCGGTGTAGTTCTTTGCTTCTGTTGTTTTGCCGTCTGTGTATTCTTTGGCGCTTTGCAGTGTCGCAGTGTCTTTTTCGTCAGCATAGTTTTTCGCCTGTGCCAATATTCCTGTTTTTGTGTCGTTGATTGCTTCTATTGCTTTTTTGTTTGCTGTTATGTTTGCGTTTGTCTCGTACAGCTGGGCACCGTTGACTGCTTCTGTTGAGGTTTCTGAGATTTCTCCCGCTTTCAGGCTGCTTATCTTTGTGCCTTCTGTTCCTGCAAGTTTTATCTCCGCAAATGTATCGTCTGTGTAGGCTACTCCGAGTTTGCCCCCTGAACCTATCATTCTGTCTATCTGCGTTTTGTTGTAGGTTTCTGTTTTTGTGTAAACTTCGTCAGCATTGGCTTTTGCGGCTACTGCTGTCTGCAAATTGCCGATTTCTGTCGTGTGTCCCGCAACTGTCGCAGAGAGCGCCGTTACATCAGCAACCGCCGCTTTTGTTGAGAGGTCTGTCTGTATGTCGCTGATACTGTCAGTATTTGCCGTTACTCTTGCGTCTATTCCGTTTATCGTCGCTTCGTAGCCGTTCCATTTTGTTCTGTCGGCTGTTGATACGTGAATATCGCTGTTTTCTGTGTGTGTTGTAAGTTCAGACTTTGTCGCGTATGTCGTTGTAATTACGTTTCCGCTTGCGTCTGCCGTCGCGCAGTTTGCAACTCCGCTTGTGAAATAACTTTCCAGCGTATTACCCTGCGTTGTTTTAAGCGCAGACAGGTCAACGTCTTTGGTTGTTCCGTTTTCCGCCACTGTCAGCGTCTTGTTGTCTGCGCCAAGCGTCACGCTGCTGAACATTGCGTCATAAACCTGTCCCGTTGTCGCCGCGTAGGTTCCGCCGCTTGCAGGCGTTACAGCCGTCACGTTGTTTATGCTTCTTGTCTGCGTACTGCTGCCTACTGAAATCGTGTTTGCTTCATTTGCCACGGAGCCGTTTCCTATTGCTACGCTGTTTGTAGCCGCGCTGTTTACGACCGCGCCCTGCCCTATCGCAACGTAGTTGTTCGATACAAATGCGCCGTTGGTCGTTATTTTCTTTCCTTCTGCTATCGTTGCCGTTGTCGCGTTCACAAAGCCGGTTACGGTTGCGTCTCCTGTGTCTGCGTTAAGTTCGGCTATTGTCGTGCCGCCGTATACTTCGCCGCCGTTTGTTCCGACGTTCACAACCGTATCGTATTTCGCGCTTTCAAAGCCGAGTTTGGCATTGTCCGTTAGGTTTGCAGTCAGTCCGCTGTCTGCGTAACCGCTTTTCAGCGTTGTTATAACTTCAGTCTTACCAGTAACTGTAATATCGTAGGCGCTGCTGAGGGCTGACGCATAGTCCGTCTGATAATTGCCGTTTTCCTGTTCGCCGAAAAATTTAACTTTATACTCTCCTGCTGCTACCTTGCTTAGGTCAACTGCAACGTTTGTTCCGCTGCCGCTTGATGCCGCGCTTGCGACCTTGGCATAGTTCAGCATTTCTGTTTCGTTCTCGTTGTAGAGCAGAGCAGACACATACATATTTGTTCCCGTTGTCGCGCCTCTGTAGCTTACAGACAATTCTTCGGGACCTGCCACCTGCTCACTTCCGGCGAAGTTCATTGTTTTGCTGCCTGTTATATTTGCAAAATAGGCAAAATCATTGACGTCAAAGCTGCCCGTAATTTTCGCATAGTCTATCGTCGGGGTAACCAAATCTTTTTCCTCTGTTCCGCCGCTGCCGTTATCTACCGTTACCTTGTCCGCTTTCAGCGTCAGTTTGTAGCCGTTAGCGCCGGTGTAGTCTGCCAACGCGAAGCCGTCTGTCGTCGTAAGCGTTGTTTTGCTGTTTTTGTCATAGTTCGTTCCGTCGCTTTTTGTCGCTTCTGCGGCGGATAGGAAGATTACAGATTGTTTGTCAAGGTTTAAAGCCGCACGGGCGGCGTCATTGTCGCGGTAGACGTCGTCGTAGAAGACGCCGCCGCCGTAGTCGACGTCGCGGGCGACGTAGTCATGGCCGGGCGAACGAAGCCACCAACAAGCGGGGTCGGAGGATTTACCGCCGTTATAGGTCTCTGTATTGCCGTAGGCTTCGTTGTTTTTCGCAAAGGCTGTGGCGTTGGCTATACGGTCGTTATCGCTTATAAAGCCCATGGTGCCGCCATTTTTAACTTCTTCGGGGCTGAGGAGGAAGAGTTTGTCGTTAGTTTTTTCCGGTATTTCGTTGGCGGTTGTAAGTATGTAGCCAAATTCTTTGTCATTGAACGCGTCTCCTGCAAATGTCCCGTAGGTTCCGTCTGAGTTTCTCTCAGTCGGGTTTTTGGCGGATTTTTTCGGGTTCGTGCCGTCTCCGTTGAGCGTGGCACGGATTTCAGAGTCTTTCCAGTTTGTGTATGTGTTCGGGTTGTAGTAGTGCGCGTACATTGCTTTTTCCGTTAAGAGCGTTATGCCTGCCGCGGAGGTTCCGGCTGCGGTTTGTGCGTTGCTTGCGTCTGTTTGCAGCACTTTCCACGCTATCGCGCTTTTTCCGTCGCTGACGCTTGCGCCCTGCCAGAAGTTGCCAAAATAAATCGTGCTTGCATTTTTAACGCCGGTACCGGAGGTTGCTGACGCCGTGAGGTCGTCCACTTTGGCTATCCCCGCCGCTATTGCCGGTGATACCGTACCGAAGATGAACGATACGAGGGTTAGAACTGCCGCAAGTTTTCTGAAATTTTTCATTTTTGTCCTCTCCTGAATGATTTATTTATCATGCTTTAGAAAAAATTTATGACAACAAAAATCCAGCCGTGGTTTGACACGCCGTTAAGTTTGCAATTTTACTTTTTTGCAGTTGGAATTTCAGAAATAAAGGAGAGGTGAGGCAAGCAAAAATTTCCCTCAGAAGGAGAGAGGTCTGTCTGTCTGTCTGTCTGTCTGTCTGTCTGTCTGTCTGTCTGTCTGTCTGTCTGTCTGTCTGTCTGTCTGTCTGTCTGTCTGTCTGTCTGTCTGTCTGTCTGTCTGTTTGTAAGACGGTTGTCGGCTGGCAGCTGTCGGCAAAGGCATTAGAAACAATTTTTTTGTTCATATTCTCACTCTCCTTTCTCTGCACACTTTATCAAAGGCGGCATTGCCATTGTTTTTAGGTCTATTTGGCATATACTACCCTATTATTGCC
>JAZUIB010000056.1:0-40993 GCA_045642025.1 Synergistaceae bacterium | reverse complement strand
CCGTTTTTACGCAATGGAGATGTACAGAAAATAAAAATGCAGCTCAGTCAAAGCTGAGTAGCTTTTTTATGCCCGTCATACAGAAAAAGTCTTTTCGCACGGACAGACGTGTGTGTCCGTGCGTCTGAGGTATTGCAATTTGCGTTTTTGTACAAAAATTTTCTTTCTAATATTTGCAAATGAGGTATAATTTCTGTGTTGTAAACGGATATTTGAGGGAGGTTATGGTTATGAAACTTTCGGACAGGATTTTACAAATTAAGCCTTCGGCAACCTTGAGTATTTCCGGTAAGGCAAAGCAAATGAAGGCAGAGGGCAAGCCTGTTATTTCTTTCAGCGTCGGTGAACCTGATTTTGCGACTCCGCAGGCAGGAGCATTGGCAGGCATTGAAGCTATTAAGCGCGGTGAGTCGCATTATACACTTACTTCGGGCATTATGGAGCTGCGCAAAGAAATCTGCAGTTATTATAAGAAGCGTTTTGGCATTGAATACGCACCTGACGAGGTAACTGTTGCTTCAGGCGCAAAACCTCTGCTTTATGAAGCAATGCAGGTGCTTGTTAATCCCGGAGATGAGGTTATTCTTTTTGCTCCGGCATGGGTGAGTTATGTTGAGCAGCTGCATCTTGCAGGCGGCAAAGAGGTTCTCGTTGACACTATGAAGACCGATTTTGTTCCTGATATTGATGCTCTTGAAGCGGCAATTACGGACAAGACTGTCGGAATTATTTTCAATTCGCCGAATAACCCTACAGGCGCAATGTTTGACGAAAAGACACAAAAGAGTATCGCAGAGGTTGCAAAGAAGCATGACCTTTGGATTATTTCCGACGAAATTTATGAACGCCTTTCTTACGGCAAAAATCACGTTAATATTCTGCAGGCTGCGCTGGATGTTCGCGACCGCACGCTTATTATTAACGGAGCAAGCAAGGCTTATGCTATGACAGGCTGGCGTGTAGGCTGGGCGCTTGGTCCTAAGGAATTTATTTCTAAAATTAATTCTCTGCAAGGGCATTTGACTTCAAATGCCTGTTCTGTGGCGCAATGGGCTGCCCTCGGCGCACTGCAGGGTGCGGAAGAAGATGTTGAAAAAATGCGTCAGGCTTTTGCGGAACGCCGCGAGACAATTCTGAAACTTATACGGGATATGCCTTATTTGAAGATTACTGAGCCTGAGGGCGCTTTTTATGCTTTTGTGAATATTAAGGACTGCCCTGTGCCCGATGATATGGAGTTCTGTGCAAGGCTTCTTGAGGAAAAGTATGTTGCGACTGTTCCTGGAACTGCGTTTTTCGCCCCAGGATATATCAGAATTTCCTACGCTTCTTCAATGGAAAATATTGTTGAGGGCATGAAACGTCTCAAGGAATTTCTTGAGAATCTGTAGTTTCCGGCAAGCTATTTAGCGTGTAAATATTTACGGCAGCCGTTCGGCTGCCGTTTTTTCTGCTGTTGTTTGTTTATTGTTTTATTCTGTTATTGTTTTTCTGCTGTCCGCTGTCTGCCGTCAGTTGTTTTACCGCTTCTATCTGCCTCTGTCTTATCCATTCGGCAAGTTTCTGCCCTTTTATTTTTTTCGGCGCGTCTTCGGCTTTTACCTTTCTCATTGCCGCAAGATATTTTTCGGCGTTTTCAAGGCATTCAGCATTTTCACCATGGTTGTCTGCTTTAACTATTGCGGAAAATCCGTCGATTTTAAGAGGATTTTTCTGCAAGGCATTGAGCAGGTCAATAATTTTGGCGGGCTGTTTCAGCCTTGAGGGGCGCATGTGTTCTGCCGCGGCAAATTCTGCTGATATTCGCCATTTTTTGGGTAATTCAATGTTTTTTGCAAGTTCTTGTATTATTTCAACGCCTTTTTGTTCATGTCCGATATGATGAGGCAGCATTTCGTCAATTGTTCTGCTTTTTCCTATGTCGTGCATAAGCGCGGCAAAGCGCACTTCTGTTCTGTCTGTCTGTGCTGCAACGTTGTCGAGTACAAGCATTGTGTGTTCAAAGGCATCACCTTCCGGATGATATTCGGCAGGCTGTGTTTTTCCCGCTAATGCGTGTATATTGGGGAATACGACGGATAGAAGTCCGGTCTGTTTCAGTACGCGAAAAAATGTTGATGGTTTTGTCGATGTCAGTGCTTTTTCGAGTTCTGCAAGTATGCGAGGTTTGACTTCTTTGGCAAGTTCAGCCGCACAGTCTGTCATCATTTGCAGTGTTTTCCGTGAGACTGTGAATCCTAATTGCGCGGCAAAGCGCGCCGTGCGGAGTGCTCTGATGGGGTCTTCGCTGAAGTGTTCGGAGGTTGCCCTAAGAATTTTGTTTTTGAGGTCGCGTCTGCCTCCGTATGGGTCAATGATTTTTTTCTCAAGCACTGAGTATGCCATGCTGTTGATTGTCAGGTCGCGTCTGCAGAGGTCTTGTTCTACTGTAATTCGCGGGTTGTATTCAACGCTGAAACCGGTATATCCTTCACCGTTTTTTCTTTCTGTACGCGCAAAGGCTGTTTCACAACGTTTTGGTCCGATGTAGATTAGGTATACGGGAAAGTTTCTGCCGACTTTTATCGCGCTGGGAAACAGTTCTGTAAATTTTGTTTCGCTTATTCCGCAGAGCATGTAATCTTTGTCGTTCGGTTTTTTGCCGAGCAGTCTGTCACGCACAGATCCTCCGACAAGGTACACTTCTCCGCCGGCTTCTTTTATTTTTTTTGCGAATTTTATTTCGTCCATCGGTGATTTGAAAAGCGGCCTTACGGCCGCTTTGTGTTATTTTTCAAGGATTTCCTTTTCTTTTTCGGCAGCTATTGTATCAACCTGCTTAATATATGCGTCTGTTTCGTCCTGTATCGTTTTTTGGAATTTTTTGAGTTCGTCTTCGGTTATTTCGCTGTCTTTCTGCATTTTTTTCAGTTTTTCTATGGCATCACGTCTGGCATTGCGAACTCCCACACGTGCGTCTTCTGCTATTTTGTTGACGATTTTGTTGAGTTCAACGCGGCGCTCGTGTGTAAGTTCAGGCATGTTGAGACGGATTGATTCACCGTCGTTCTGAGGGTTAATTCCAAGCGGCGACATTTGTATTGCTTTTTCGATTGCTTTGAGCGCTGTTTTGTCCCAAGGAACTATTACAAGCTGACGTGCTTCGGGAACATTTATGCTGCCCATGTTTTTTATAGGCGTGGGTGTGCCAAAATAGTCCACCTTGATGTCTGCAACAAGACCTGGATGGGCTCTTCCTGTGCGTATTCCCTGCAGTGAGGCTCTGAGGAAACCAAGTGCTTTTTCGCTGTTGTCTTTGAGCTGTTTAATTACTGTCTGGGGCATGTTATCCACTCCTTTGTTTTTTATCTGTATTATTATAGCGTGTTTCAGCAGTTTTGTGACACTACAGAACCGATATCTTCACCATCTATTAAAAGTTTTTTTAGGTTGCCTTTGGTCTGCATGTCAAAGACAATTATGGGAATGTTGTTGTCTTGGCACAGTGCAAAGGCAGCAGCGTCCATTACTTGAAGGTGCATTCCGAGCGCATCTGCATAGGTAAGTTTCGGGAGACGCACGGCATCTGTATTTTTTGCAGGGTCTTTGTCGTATATTCCGTCAACTTTTGTTGCTTTTAATACGCAGTCTGCTTTAATTTCAGATGCACGCAGCGCAGATGTAGTATCTGTTGAGAAGTACGGAGAGCCTGTTCCTGCGGCAAAGATTACTATACGTCCTTTTTCAAGGTGCCTGATTGCACGCAATCTAATAAACGGCTCGGCAATCTGCCGCATTTCTATGGCAGACTGTACTCTTGCTACACATCCGAATTTTGAGAGATTGTCCTGCAGAGCAAGTGCGTTAATTGTTGTGCCAAGCATTCCCATATAGTCTGCCTGTGCGCGTTCGATATTAACTGTCTGTGCACCGCGTATGATGTTTCCTCCGCCTACAACTATTGCAACTTCTATCCCGGCTTTGGCTATTTCTGCGATCTGTCCGCATATTTCGCTGACAGATTTGTAATCAAGCCCAAAATTGCCGCCACCCAGTACTTCGCCGGAGAGTTTCAGCAGTACTCTTTTATATTTGAATGTCATTTTTTCACCCCCGCTTTTATTATACAGAAAAGTTTACAAAAAAGCATAAAAAAAGCGAGGGATTTCCCTCGCTTTTTTGCTGTATGTTATGCGCCGATTGTGAAACGGGCGAAACGTTTTACTTTAATGTTTTCGCCGAGTTTGGCAATTGTATCTACGATCATGTCATTGATTTTGACGTTTGAATCGCGGATTGATTTTTGATTAAGCAGGCAGTTTTCTTCGTAGTATTTTGCAATACGACCCTGAGCGATTTTGTCGAGCATGGCTTCAGGTTTGTTTTCTTCGCGTGCCTGGGCTTTAATAACTTCGATTTCGTGCTCAATGATTTCCGCAGGAACTTCTTCCTGTGAAACGTATGCAGGATTTGCAGCTGCTATCTGCATTGCTATTTCATGTCCGAGTGTCTGGAACTGCTCTGTTTTTGCGACAAAGTCTGTTTCACAGTCAAGTTCAAGAAGTACGCCGAGTTTGGCATTGCTGTGAATGTAGGTGAAGATTCTTCCTTCTTTTGCATCTCTTTCAGCTTTCTTTGCTGCTTTTGCGATGCCTTTTTCACGGAGGAAGTCGATGGCTTTCTGCATGTCTCCGTCGCATTCGACGAGAGCTTTTTTGCAGTCCATCATACCGGCCTGCGTTCTTTCACGGAGCTCCATAACCATTTTTGCTGAAATATCTGCCATAATTATTCTCTCCTATTCCTGTTCTTCCGTTATGTCAAGATGTTTAGGCGCGGAAACTTCATCAACTGCCGCTTCTTCTTTCGGAGCCGCGTCTTCGCCCTGACGTCCTTCGATGAAGGCATCTGCCATAAGATTTGTTATAAGTTCGATTGCACGGATTGCGTCGTCATTGCCAGGAATTGGGTAATCAATGGGGTCAGGATTGCAGTTTGTGTCAATGATTGCAACTACAGGGATTCCCAGTTTTTTGGCTTCGTCAACCGCAATTGTTTCACGGTGAGGGTCAATGACAAATATCGCATCAGGAATAGCCTTCATTTCCTGAACGCCGATGAGATATTTTTCCAGTTTTTCGCGGACCTTGCGCATCTGGATAATTTCTTTTTTCGGATATTTGTTGATTGAACCGTCTTCTTCCATTTTCTGGAGTTCGGTCATTTTGAGGACGCGGCGGCGGACTGTAGCAAAGTTGGTGAGAAGACCTCCCAGCCAGCGCTGGTTGATATAGAACTGTCCAGCTTTGTTTGCTGCGTCGCGAACAGGCTCCTGAGCCTGACGTTTTGTGCCTACGAAAAGTATATTGCCATCGTTTTTAGCAATTTCGCGTACGAAATCATACGCTTTTTCGAGGCCTTTTGCTGTTTTCTGAAGATCAATGATATAAATACCATTGCGTGCTGTGAAGATGAACGGTTTCATCTTCGGGTTCCAGCGTCTTGTTTGATGTCCGAAATGAACACCGCATTCAAGCAGCTGTTTCATGCTTACTACACCCATGTGTATCCCTCCTGTTTTTTCCTCCGGCAACATCTTTTTGCGGCAGACCCGTAAGGGCAACACTGCCTGCAATCAACTGCCGTGTGTAATGCAACTGATGGATTATACCACCGGTTTATACCTTTAGCAAATATTTTATGTGGATTTTATCTGTTTTTTCTTAATTTTTTCGGCATTTTGGTTATTTTTTCATAGGCAACGGAATATGCCGCAAATGAGTCGATAAATTTTGTACCCCTAACGATGTAGCCGCGATAGAGCTGTTTTTCTATTATGTGTTCAGGATATATTTTCCAGTTCATCAGCAGTGTGCCAAAACTGCGGTCTTCGTAGGCAACAGTGCCTTTTTTAGCTATAAATCTAGCTGTTGCTAAAGTAATCTGCGGCTCTAGCTTGTAAAATTCGAGTCCTTCGTCAAGAAGAA
Source organism: Synergistaceae bacterium (assembly GCA_045642025.1). Classification (GTDB taxonomy): domain Bacteria; phylum Synergistota; class Synergistia; order Synergistales; family Synergistaceae; genus Equadaptatus. The sequence goes on along the minus strand of JAZUIB010000056.1, from coordinate 35,027 downwards.
CAGGCCTTGGAAAACTTGTAAGTTTTGTAACTTCTGATCTGCCGTTTACGGCATCGACAAGTATAATGCGCCTGAAAAATTTCTTCGGGCTGAATTTTCTGTCTTCGGACATAAGCATTTCAAAAGCAAAAACGGGCGAAGCAATTACAATGTCGTCCGTGATTGTTTTTATATTGAATGGGAGAAAAATGTTTTCAAAATCCATATTATGCCCTTTGCAAAGTTTCTTTACAGGGACTTCAGTAAACTCATGGCACCCGAAAGATTTCGTTTACTGCTGCTTCCTTCCGGACCTGACAGGGTTCGCGAGCTTTCGCCGCACGAGGCTGAAGTCCCTGCAAAGAAACCTTGCTTTGTGGTAATATTATATCATAAAAACTGGCGTGCCCGAAGGGATTTGAACCCTTTACCTACAGCTCCGGAGGCTGTCACTCTATCCAAATGAGCTACGGGCACATACCACGGCTATTAAGTATAGCACAGATTGGAGTCGTTTACATGTCAGAGCTGAATTTTATGCAGGAAGCGATAAAAGAGGCAAAGCGCGCGCTGGAATTTGACGAAATTCCCGTAGGCGCCGTTGTTGTCCGAAACGGTGAAATTTTAGGCAGAGGCTGTAACCGCCGAGACGCAGATAATTCTCCTTTCGCTCATGCCGAAATGATAGCAATTAAAGATGCTTCGGATAAACTGAACAACTGGAGGCTTGACGACTGCACACTTTATGTCACTCTTGAGCCGTGTCCGATGTGCGCCGGCGCTGTTGTTCAGTGCCGCATAAAAAAACTCGTATATGGAGCCAAGGATGCAAAAGCAGGCGCCGCAGGCACTCTTTATAATATTCCCAAAGACCCGCGTTTTGCGCATAAGTGCACCGTAATAGGCGGAGTAATGGAAACTGAATGCAGAAAACTTTTAAGCGATTTTTTCAAAGGCAAAAGGAAAACAGGGCAAAAGAATAATTAGTCATACGCTAAAACAACAAAGACAACCCTGCGGTTGTCTTTTTATCTGTTTAATGGCGGAGAGGAAGGGATTTGAACCCTTGTAGCAGTTTGACCCGCTAACTCACTTTCCAGGCGAGCGCCTTCGACCACTCAGCCACCTCTCCGCAGGTCGATAATTGAAAGCCAAAAGATTATAGCCCAAAGCGTTGTTTATGTCAAAACACTGCATGCGGTACCGTTGACTGTTTATGTTCGCTGCTTTATAATACTGTCTCGGCAGAGATTATAATAGTTCTTCGCTCACGGAGGGGTGGCCGAGTGGTCGAAGGCGGGCGACTCGAAATCGTCTTAGCGGTGATGAATCGTTACGTGGGTTCAAATCCCACCCTCTCCGCCAACAAAAAAATAAAACCGTCCTGTAGGACGGTTTTTATTTTGTAAATTTTACTACTGTCACTCCATAACCGCCTTCGTGAGGTCCTCCAAGGTTATGCTCTGCCACGTACGGAATTTCTTCGCAAAGAGACTGTACGGCGCGGCGAAGTATTCCTTCTCCTCTTCCGTGAATTACCATAACGCTGTCATAGCCCGCGCGGTATGCTCTGTCGAGATACTGTTCAAGCATCGGCAATGCTTCGTCAACTCTGAGATGGCGTATCATAATTGAACTTGGCACGTTTACCGGACGCTCAACTTTAATTTTAATGTCTGCCAGTTTTTTCTGTTCTTCTCCTTTTTTTACAAAAGCAAGTTTGGCAAGCGGCACTTCAAGCTGTGCGGCCCCTGCCTGAAGCACCGCTTTTTTGCCGCGGATTTCAAGCACTGTCGCGTTCCCGTTCGTTCCAATAAGTTTAACAGTGTCTCCTGATTCGAGTTTGTGATTTATGCCTGACGAAAGAACAGACTGTTTTGCAATCTTTTTTTCTTCACGTTTGTCAGCTGAACCTGCGATTTTTGAAAAATGGCTGCGTTTTTTTTCTAACTCCCGTCTTGCGGCAGATTCCTGTTCAGCAGTTTCAAGATTTTTAATCAGCGCTCTGGCGGAATCCTCAGCGTTTTTGATTATGTTTCTTGCTTTTTTGTCAGCGCTCGCAAGCAGTTCGTCACGTTTTTCGTCAAGTTTCCGCACTTTTTCTTCGTAGTCTTTTTTGAGTTTGTCTGTTTTTTTCCTGTTTTCGTCAAGCATACAGCCTTCTTTTTCAAGCTGTGCGCGTTTTTTGTGCAGTTCCGAAACTATAGCTTCCATTGAAACTTCATGACTGCTGATCGCGTTTTCCGCCCGTTTTATAATTTCATTAGGCATACCAAGTTTCGAGGCAATAAGCAACGCGTTGCTCTGTCCGGGTATTCCCATGATAATTTTGTATGTTGGCGAAAGTGTTTCAACGTTGAATTCAACGCTTGCCGTCTCAATGCCTTTTGTCAAAGTTGCAAAGTGTTTTATCGGGTTGTAGTGCGTTGTTGCAAGTACAACGCTTCTTTTTTCAAGCAGCCAGTTAAGTAACGCTATACCCAAAGCAGCCCCTTCGTCAGGATCTGTCCCTGCCCCTAATTCATCAAGCATAATGAGCGACCGATCTCCTGCAGACGAAAGAATTTCGGTAATATTTTTTATATGCGCACTGAATGTTGAAAGAGACTGTTCAATGCTTTGTTCGTCACCGATATCCGCACACAAACGTTCAAAATTTCCTATCACTGTGCTCTCATCCGCTGGAAGCGGACATCCGTACCATGCAAGCAACACAGATATTCCTGCAGTCTTTAAGGCTACTGTTTTTCCTCCAGTATTCGGCCCTGTTATTACCAATGTTTTAAATTTTTCTCCGCATTCGATGTCAATCGGTACAGCACGACTTCCTATCAGCGGATGTCTGGCATTTTTTAGTTTAAATACGGCTTTGTCCGTAAGCACAGGCATTTTCCAACCATCCAGCCGTATTTTTTCGGACAGCGCATAGAAGAAATCTATATTGCCGAGCACTTTTTCCGCAGCGAGAATTCCTTTGCGTTTAATCAGCAGTTTTTCCGTAAGACTGCGTAAAATTCTCAGTTCTTCATGGTATTCAACGCTTCGCCTGTCGCTGAAACTATTATTCAATCTTATAAGTGAATTAGGCTCCATGTAAACGCTGTTGCCTGAGCCTGAGCGATCAACAACTATACCTGGAAATTTGTTTACGGCATCCTGCCTCACAAGGAATGTATGGCGTGAATTGCGTAGAACGAGCAGGCGTTCCTGCAGCATGGAAGCAATTGATGGTTCATTGAGCATATTGCGGCTTCTTGTCCGTATCTGCTCACGTATAAGTCTCATTTCTTCTCTGACTGCCTTCAGCTTTTCAGACGCGGAATCAAAAAGCCTGCCGTCTTCGTCAAGCACATCAAGCATTCCAGTTTCTTCACTATAGTCATGAAGATATCTTGTGAGAAGCGAAAAGGACGTGTATTCCACGCTATTTGAGACAAAAATCCGCCTGAGTTCGGTTGCGGTTTTCAGCAGCAGACGTATTTTGATAAGTTCAGCACCTGTAAGAAGACCGTTTTCCTTTGCAGAGTTAATAAGTTCTTCTACTGGTACAAGGTTTCTCTGCCACGGCAACTCGCCTTTTGTATCTCTGTAATTTTCGATTTCGGCAAAAAGTTTCTGTCTGCTGCAGAGTTCCGCATAATCTTTTGCAGGTACAAGCTGAAGCGCATAAGTTACTCCCAACTCGCTGCGTGATTTGGCAGCGAGCATTGAAAGTATTTTATCAGCTTCAAGGTGCTTGAGAACGTTTTTACCTGCGAACATTTTTAACGCGGAGATTTCTGCCCTGTGCGATAAGGTCTCAATGCCTGCTCAAGCGTGCCGTCTGGAAGCAGGTCAGCATGCAGCAGAAGATTGTGTTCTACAAGAGTTTTTTTTACCAAGGGCCATTCTCTACCGGCATAACGAAGGATATCACTGTCTGTCATCCAGCACGGATTGCATACGGGGGTTATCATAAAACCTGCAATGATTATACAGTAAACAAGGACTGCAAATTTCAAAACACCTGAAAGAACTCCCAAAATAGTATCTAATCCGCGAAGATTCGTGACAGCGATAGTCTTCCGCAGCATTCGCCTCAAAACTACAGCTGTTAGTGTAACTGACAGCCATATTATTACCATGGCAGATATCTGGGCAAAACAACCATTCATCTCTGTTCTTTCTTGAAGAATCAGAGAAAGCACACCTGAATATTTAAATGCAGAGAAACAGGCAAGGATAAAGCCGATTAATGAAACAACTTCTCCTGTAATTCCGCGCATACAGCCGCGGACAATAAGATAGACGGCAAGCAGTGCCAGAAAAACATCTGTCCCATTAAAACCGAACAAATCAGCCCTGCTCTCTTTCTTTCTTAATTTTCGAAGAAATACCGTCTATTTTGAGTTCAAGTCTGTCCATTTTGTTCATGGTGGTTATCAGCGCAAGAAACAAACGCTGGTCTTGCGTAAGACTCACCGGAAAGGTATCAACCAGCTGCTGCACCTTTGATATCACACGAACAAGACGCTCTTTCTCCATAGGAGAGGTGAGTGTGTACTGGTGTACACCGACAAAGAACGAATAACGCCCCGGCTCTATTTGTACAATTTCTTCGAATTCGTCCATGAATTAGTCATCAAGCAGACTAAGCTGATGCGGGAATTCAGATGTAGAGTTGTTTTCTTCCGCCGGCTGCTCAGATGCTCTTTTCTGCTGCATTGCACGAACGCGTGCAAGAAGTCCTTCAGCTCTCTTCTGATATGCGGTGTTACTTTCAATGCTTGCGTTTGCCTTAACAGATGCTGATTGAACTTCCTGTTGAAGTTGCGCTATTTCGGCATTTCTGTCTTCTAGTGTGTTTTTCAGTCCTGCGATATCGCTTTTCAGCTGCTCGTTTTCTGCTGTGAGCGAGTCAATATAACTGCTTACTTCATCAAGTGCTTGTTCGAGTTCATCAAACTTTTCCATTATTTTTCCCTCCCATTAGCCTTCGCGTACTTCTCCGGCAAGTTTTTTAACAAGTTTGTTAATAATCTGTTTTGTTGCTGTTTCAATCTGTTCTGAAGTCAGAGTGCCTTTATCAGAGCCTATCCACGTACGGAATGATACTGATTTTTTGCCTTCGCCGATCTGCTTGCCGCGGTATTCATCAATAAACTGAGTATCTTTAACAAGCTCTGCCCTGCTGACAAAATCCTTTATCTGTTCCCATGTTACGGCTTCGTCAAAAATGACAGAAAGGTCAAAGTCAACGAGCGGATATTCCGGCAGATGTGTAAACTCATTCTGGCGCGACGCAAGCGGCACAAGGCTTTCAACATTGAGTTCGAAAATTACGGCAAGTGCGCGTTTAATACCGGCAGCCTTTGCAGCCTTCTGCGAAAGAAGTCCTATGCAGCCGATAACTTCGTCTTTATACATTACATTCAGCCAGAGTTTATCTTCTGACCATATGGGTTTTACAGTCTGCGCAAAGGAAAGTTGCTCGATCTGTACATAGCGGTGCATGTACTCAATCATACCCTTTGCTTCACGGAACATCATTCGCGGGTCATTTCCAACGATTGCACCAGCCACATGTCTTTCCATCTGCGGAAGTTTTTCAACTTCAGCGTTGACACAGTGATAATTTTTATCAAAGAATACCGGAGTGAGTTCAAAAAGTCTGAACTCGTCAAAATAGCGGAGATTGTTTGAAACCGCCATAAGAATACCTGGAACGAGTGTTGAACGCAGATAAGCCTGCTCAGGCGACGGCGGCGTTGAAAGTTTAAGCATCTCGCTTTTGTCAACACCGGCGGCTTCAATGTATCCATTATCAATCCACGGATAGGTAAATATTTCCTGCATTCCGCAGCGGAAAGCAAGATATTCGCGCAGTACGCGTTCTGTGTCAAAATTTCTCTGATTGACTGCTTTATCGAGCTTTATTACAGGCGGAACAAAATCAAAATTCTCATAACCAATGAGGCGTGCGATTTCTTCAAGAATATCATCAGGAAGTGAGATATCACCCGTTGAACGCCACGAAGGCGCGGTAACGACATACGCTCCGTCCTTTTCTGCGGTAACAAAGCCGAGTTTTGAAAGCGTTTTCACAATCTGCTCTGCCTTAAGTTCTGTACCGAGTCTTCTTGCAAGCCAGCCTGCGTCAACTATAACCTCTGCCTGCGCAAGCGGCGCGGGATAGTTATCAACACAGCCGGAAACAGTACACTGCGGAAAATATTTTTTGAACATCTGAACAGCGACAGACACAGCACTGTCAACACGCTGAGGATCAATACTCTTTTCATAGCGTGAAGATGCTTCCGTCCTGACGTTAAAACGCTGCGTTGTCTTTCTTACGGACAGCGCGTTGAAATTCGCTATCTCCATAATAATTTCCGTTGTATCCGGAAGAATTGAGTCAAGTTTTCCGCCCATTATGCCTGCAAGTGCAACAGGGGCTTTTTCATCAGCAATCACAAGGTCATTGTTTGTGAGGCAAAGTTCTGTGTCGTCAAGCAACTGAAGTTTTTCACCTCCAACTGCGCGGCGTACGCTGATTGCGCCTTTAACATGGTCACGGCTAAATCCGTGTGTCGGTTGTCCTGTCGCAAGCATAACATAGTTTGTAATGTCCACGATAAGATTTATCGGACGCATGCCGACACGCCAAATAAGACTTTTAAGCTCAAACGGAGACTCAACTGTCTTTACATTTTTAATCACAAGCCCTGTGTAGCGCGGACAAAGCTTTGAATCCTCTATTTTGACTTCAAGTCCGTCTGTTGCGGCAGGAAGCTCAACCTTGTCAAACGGCTTCAGTTCACAGCCGTAAATTGCCGCAAGTTCTCTTGCCATACCGTAATGTCCCCAGAGATCGGGGCGGTTGGTCATCGATTTATTATCTATATCGATGATAACGTCATTAAGGTTAAGCGCGTCTGCAACAGGAGTTCCAGGTTTTGCATCAAAAGAGGTGAGGTCAATAATTTCCGCATGTTGTGTCGCAGGAAAAAGTTCACCTAATCCAACTTCATCTGAAGCACATATCATTCCGTAACTCATAACACCACGAAGTTTTGCAGGTTTGATTTCAACAGGCTCACCTTCACCATGCCAAAGCACCCATGCACCCGGCTTTGCAACACATACAAGCATGCCTGGGGTTAAATTTATGCCTCCACAGACGATTGTGTTGGGTTCTTTATCTCCGAGGTCAACAGTGCATATACGGAGTTTGTCTGCGTTCGGATGAGGTTCCACTGTGAGAATTTTGCCTATAAAAAGTCCGTTAAGCGACGCGCCGAGGTCAAAGGCTTCTTCCACTTCAACCGTACACATTGTCAAATCATAGGAAAGTTTTTCTGTGGTAAGGCCTTCAGGAAGGTCAACATATTTTTTAATCCAGTTAAGAGAAAGTTTCATTGTTTTGCCCTCCTATTTGAACTGTGCCAAGAAACGAAGATCCGCACTATGGAAAAGACGCACGTCATCAACGCCGTAACGCATCATGACAAGTCTGTCCAAACCTATGTTAATATAAAAACCTGACCATACTGAAGGGTCAAGCCCCGCTGCTTTCAAAACATTAGGGTGAGGGGTACCTCCAGGCATAACCTCTATCCAACCTACGTTTTTACAGACTCTGCAGCCCTTGCCTCCACAAACTAGGCAACGCATATCGATCTCAAAGCCAGGTTCAACAAACGGGAAAAAACCTGCCCTCATACGAACTTCAACATCACAGCCAAACACCTTACTGAGAATTGTCTTTACAAGCAGTTCTCCGGAAGCAAAGGAAAAATCCTTATCAACAATGAGTGCTTCATACTGAAAGAAAGCCCTTTCATGCCTTGCATCTGTTGTTTCGTTGCGATAAACGCGCCCAGGATAGACAAAGCGAGCAGGTGCGCCGTGTTTCTGCAGATAACGGACACTGCCGCCGGTAAGATGAGGACGCATACAGAGACGCTCCGCGCCTTTTCCTCCATCATGACCTTCAATCCAGTATGTATCCATACTTTCGCGCGCAGGATGTTCCGGCGGAAAATTAAGATTATCAAAAGCATATAGTTCACTTGTAATTTCAGGTTCCGAATAAATCTCAAACCCAAGTGAACGGAAAGCATCATTCAAGTCATAGCACATCTGGGTAATCGGATGAAGTGCACCTGTTGACGGCATAATACCCGGCAGAGTAATATCCACCTCACCTTCAACTGAAGAAGTTTGCTCAAGAAGTTGGGCACCATGAATGTCAATGGCCTCAGACAAAATCTGTTTAACTTCATTTGCAGCCTGACCGAGGGTCTTTCTAAGTTCTGGTGTAACCTTGCCAAGACTTTTTAGAATTTCTGTAAGTTCACCTTTACGTCCAAGAATGCGTGAATGAACAAGCTGAAGTTCATCTGCCAGTTTAGTTTCCTTAATTTTTTCAAGTCCGATCTGCTTAATATTTTCAAGCTTTACAAGCAGTTCGTCTGCGACTGCTTTGGCTTCGCTGATTTCGTCCATCGTTTATCCTCCCAAATCCGCCGAAGCAGATAAAGTATACAAAATCTACACTATGATATTTTACCGCATATATTACGATTTGAGAACAAATAAAAATTAGCGGCATTACTTAAATTTCAAAACACCCATATGCAACAAAGCAGCCGCCATTTGGCGGCTGCTTTATGTTTTATAATCTTAGAGAACTGCCTTTGCTTTCTCAACGAGTTGTGCAAATGCCTGACTGTCGTTAATTGCAAGCTCTGCGAGCATTTTGCGATTGATATTAACATTGGCCTTTTTGAGTCCGTTGATGAGTGCACTGTAAGACATTCCGTTAGCACGGGATGCTGCATTGATACGCATAATCCAAAGTTTTCGGAAATCGCGTTTTTTCTGTTTGCGTCCAGCAAACGATGCTGTCAACGCGTGCAGATAGGCTTCACGTGCACGGCGGTATACGTTTTTCTTGCGTCCGAAGAAACCTTTTGTGATTGAATAAAGTTTTTTATGTTTGGCGCGGCTTGCGCTTGATCCTCTTACTCGCATATTTATTCACTCCTTGAATTATTTAAAAGTTATCATCCGAAGACTTACGCATACGGAAGTATTTTTTTGACATGCTTTTTCGTTGCAGTTGTAAGAATACCTTTCATTTTGAGAGTGCGGCGGCGTTTTGCACTTTTGCAGTTTAGTTTGTGTGCGTGTCCGCTTTTGTTGAATACGATTTTACCTGAACCTGTTACGTGGAAACGTTTCTTTGTTGCTGAATGTGTTTTCATTTTCGGCATTGCATATTTCCTCCTTGATTATTGCACACGGCAATTATTAATTTTCTTCTGTATTTTCAACTTCTGCCTTCTGTTTTTTCTGTGGCTTCGGTTTCTCAGACGATGAAAGCGGAGCAATCATAAGTCTCATATATGAACCTTCCATACGCGGCTCAGTTTCAACTTTACCGTAATCTTTTACCTGTTCGACAACTCTGTTGAGCACATCTCTACCCCTGTCAAGGAAAGCCATTTCGCGTCCTCTGAAAAATATTGCAACTTTAACCTTGTGCCCTGATTCAAGGAAATTGATAAGGTTTTTAACCTTGAAATCGTAGTCGTGCTGGTCAATTTTCGGACGCATTTTGACTTCTTTGATTGCCTGTGTTTTCTGTTTTTTACGGGCATCTTTGTCTCTTTTCTGCTGTTGGAAACGATACTTGCCATAGTTAAGTATGCGGCAAACAGGCGGGGTGCCCTGAGGAGCTACTTCAACAAGGTCAAGTTCTGCTTCTTCTGCAAGCGCCAGTGCTTCACTGATTGTAACCACGCCTCTTTTTGTGTTTTCCGCATCTATGAGAAGTACTTCACGTGCGGTGATTTCTTCGTTTATGCGCGGCTCGTCACTTTTGTTGGTTGCTATGGTATTACACCTCCACTAAAACGGCTTGATGCAGATTTGCACCAAGCCGTAAAAATCACTGATTTCAATGGCAGACCCCTGCAACAAGATAAATCGCGAGGTGAGAGATGCATCTCTGCTTAAACCATATATTTTCCTAAGACAGGTAGATTATAGCATTCGTTTTGAAATAGCGCAATAGGTATTATCATCTTTTTATCTGTCTCGCTTTATTTCTGCTTTATTTTTTAATCACCTATTGTTTACTGCACACTGTATGCTATTTTTTAATTGGGTCAAATTCTTCGCCAAGTTTTTCAAACAGCTGTTCAAGGTGCATTGACCCAATATCGCCTTTTATTCTATCCCGTACAGCGACAGTCCCCTCTTCTTTTTCTTTAGCTCCGACAACTATCATATACGGTGTCTTCTGAATCTGCGCATCACGGATTTTCTTGCCGAGTTTCTCCTCACGCATATCAATTTCAGCACGATAGTCCTGCTCTTTGAGTTTTGCCGTAATTTCTTTGGCATAGTCAACAAATTCAGCAGAAACTGGAAGAACCTTAAGTTGGACAGGAGCAAGCCAGAACGGGAACGCACCTGCGTAATTTTCAATCAAGATACCCATAAATCTTTCAAGGCTGCCGAGAATTGTCCTGTGAAGCATAACAGGCCTGTGTTCTTCTCCATCCTGTCCAACGTAGGTCATGTCAAATTTTTCAGGCATCTGAAAGTCAAGTTGTATTGTTCCGCACTGCCATGTACGACCTAAGCAGTCTTCAAGATGGAAGTCAATTTTAGGCCCGTAGAATGCGCCGTCTCCAGGGTTGAGTTTATACGGCGTATTTGTTTCTTCAAGCGCTTCTTTAAGCCTCTGTTCGGCAAGTTCCCAAAGCTCATCATCGCCCATTGAGTTTTCAGGACGCGTTGAGAGTTCCACAAAATATTTGAAACCGAAAACATCATTGTAAACATAGTCATCGAGCGCCATAATCGCTTTGATTTCATCTTTAATCTGATCCGGTGTGCAGTAAATGTGAGCGTCGTCCTGTGTAAAGGCACGCACGCGCATGAGTCCGTGAAGCGCGCCCGAACGCTCGTGGCGATGGACAAAACCGAGTTCTCCCATACGAATTGGAAGGTCTCTGTAGCTGTGAATACCGCTTTTGTAAACAAGTATTCCGCCGGGGCAGTTCATAGGCTTAATTGCGTATGGGGCATCGTCTATGGACGTGAAATACATATTTTCTTTATAGTGATCCCAGTGACCTGAACGAATCCAAAGAGCGCGGTCGAGAATCATCGGCGTTTTAATTTCTACATAACCGCGTTTTCTGTGCTCTCTGCGCCAAAATTCAATAAGTTTGGTCATAATGACCATGCCTTTCGGATGGAAAAACGGAAAGCCGGGGCCTTCTTCATGGAGGCTGAACAGGTCAAGTTCTTTGCCAAGTTTGCGGTGGTCTCTTGCCTTTGCTTCTTCAAGACGGCGCAGATATTCTTTCAGTTCATCTTCGCTGCCGAATGCTGTGCCGTAAACACGAGTAAGCATTTCGTTCTTTTCGTCTCCGCGCCAGTATGCTCCGGCAAGTGAAAGAAGTTTGAAGAATTTGCAGCAGCCTGTATCAGGAACATGAGGTCCTCTGCAAAAATCGGTAAAATCACCCTGATGATAGACTGAAAGCACTTCTCCGTCAGGAATCGCTTCAATAAGCTCTGCTTTCAAATCTTCTCCTTTATCTTTGAACAGAGCAAGCGCTTCTTCTTTCGTCAGTTCTTCGCGCACCATCGGCACCTTGTCCTGAGCGATTTTTCTCATTTCTGCTTCTATTTTCGGTAAATCTTCGTCAGTAAGCGGTCTCGGAAAACGAATGTCATAGTAGAAACCATCCTGGATTGAAGGACCAATGCCGAATTTTGCGCCTGGGAAAAGACGCATTACAGCGTTTGCCATAAGGTGCGCCGTTGAGTGACGAAGCAGCGCAAGTCCTTCTTCACAGTCCGCGTAAAGCATTTCAAATTCCGTGGCTGCGTCAAAGCGTTTGTCCGCGTCAACGATTTCGCCGTTTACCTTTGCGCCAAGCGCCTTTTTAATATGCAGTACGGTAATAAGTTCGCGTACAGAGACCGACTCTGCCTCATATTTTTTACCTTCTGTTGTTGTGAATACTGCCATTTGAATACCCCCATAATAGTTTGAATTTTGAACTTCAATTTCTTAACTTTAAATCCTCAAAAATAAAAACCGCACTCCTATCCATAGGAGGCGGCTTTTGTCCGCTGTTCCACTCCCGTTCAGCCGCCTGCGCGGCCCTTTTGAACGCTATAAAGGGCGTATCCCTGACACCTTATCATTTCTGCTTCGGTGTCCGCTCAAGGGTGGTTTTCAAAGCGACCGCAACGGAAAACTCTCAGCTAACGTTCCCCTCTCTGCAGATGCACATGCGCCTTTACTCGTCCCTCTCATCGCATACAAGTATCTTATACCGCCTGTAATTTCTTTTGTCAAGCATTTAATGCTTTTCCAGAAAATACATCGCTCCTCTGTCAAAAAATACAGGTCGTTTTATTATGCTGTAGCGCTCATGTTCCGGCATATACCGCAAATAATTATTCAGCACAGCATCTGTGTCAAAGGGCAAAAAATGCGTGATACAGATAACAAGCCTGTCAACAGGATTACAAGCCCTCATCTGCTCAGGAGCAAACCGTGTCATGTCAAACCATATAAGACTCTTAAAACGCGATACTTCAAACAGCGAACAGAGTAGCAAATCTCTTTCCTGCAGCCAGATACAGTCAGCGTTGCTGTAAATTTTAGAAAGTTCATAATTGGCCTTGTCAGCCCTGTAAAGATAATGTCTGTCCCAGTCAGTAAAGAAATAACTTCCGAACACTACCAGCAGCGCGCACGCAGCCACTGCGTATTTTTTTACTCCGGCTTTTGCAATACGCCCGATTCCTTCAAACACAAGACACATAGTTGCCGCAAAAAAGACCGGAATTATCATGTGAATGTACCTGCCGTCGTTCACCCAGTCCGAAAACGGCACAGTTTTTGCCACAAACAGAACAAAAAGCGCTGACGGAATAAAAATCAATGCATAACGGCAGCGTAATCCACAAGTTTCAGCTGCGGTTTCTTCTGCAACCTTTCTGCTATATATTTTGCGTGCCATAAGAAAAACAACAAAGACAACGAAGACAACGAACAAGCCACCGAACAGCTGTTCGTTTATAATATTAAGATACAGACTGAGCCTTTCCGAATAGCTTACCGTTGAACCTGACAGATTACTGAGCGTGTCCATGCCTCGCACACGATGCAACAAATGCTCAAACATAGCAGGAAAAGTAACAGACGCGCAAATTCCCGCAAGCAGTTGCACAGCGCTGAATTTCAGCGCGCTGCGGTATTTTTTGCCATAAATCAGCATACAGAAAAATAGGAACGAAATCAGCACATTGTACACCGCAAAATGATAATGTGTCAGTATGCCAAGATACGTCGCAAAAAACAGCGGTATGCAAGACTTAAATGAAATTTCCCTGTCGCAAAATCTGAGAATAAGATACGTCAAAAGCGTTGTCCAGAACATCGCCGTAACGTACATTCTGAGAAAAGCCGTTGCGTTCAGCATTGCCGAAGAAAGAACAAACGCCAGCGACACCGCGTTGACTGTAAAATCATCATCTGTCAGAAGCCTGACAAGCCTGCGCAAAAGGAACAGTATGCATAGAGCAAACAGTATATTTATAATTCCGGCGAACCACATTGAAAAAACGCCGGGGAAAAACGAACATACCGTATGAAGCAAAAGATAATAAAACGGCGGATGAGTATCCATCTGCTGATTTTTCCATACATTGCCATAATCAAATCTCTGATTCGGCAAAACAGCCGTTACAGCGCATAAACCGTTCTTTGACGGCACATAAAGATACGCACCGGGCGCTGTAAAATGTTCAATTGACGTGTTGCCGTTAGGTAGCAGATGAACCCTTATCGGAGTATTCGCGAGACAGTAGGAATAAACCTCGTCCAAATGCAAAAGCAACTTGTTTGAAATCATACAAAGCATAAGGACAAAAAACAGCCCGTAAAGCAACAACGCACCGAAATGTTTTTTAGATACAGTCTCTTTAATGTTTTCCTGGTTCATAATCTATTTGTACCATTCAATTTTCATCTTAATTATCACAGACTAGTCTCACGGATGATGTATTTGGGTCTCTGCTTAATTTCAAGATACATTTGCGCAAGATACTGCCCTATTATGCCAAGCACTAAAAAAGTCAGTCCAAATCCGAACAAAAGCACACACATCAGTGACGGATATCCAGAAACGGCATCTTTGAACACCAACTGCTTGATTATTACAAACAGAGTATAGACAAAAGCAGATGCACACAGAATAAGTCCTGTAAACGAAATAAGCACTAATGGAAATGTCGAAAAAGCCACTATCCCGCGAAGTGCATAAGAAATTGCAGATTTCATCGGCAGTTTGGTTTCTCCGGCAACACGCTCTCTGTTCTTGAAAGCTATCCACTTTGTTCTAAACCCTACCCAAGAAAAAATACCCTTTGTAAAGCGTTCACTTTCTTCAAGCGATAATACGGCATCAGCCATCTGCCGTGTCATAAGTCTAAAATCTCTGGCACCGCTGACTGTACCTGAATGAGAAATTTTATTCATGAGACTGTAAAAAGCGTTCGCCAGCACAGATCTAAGCCATGGTTCTCCTTCTCTGCTGTCTCTGTATGCGGCAACACAGTCATATTCTCCTGTTTTTAAAGTTTCGTACATTTCTTTCAGCAACTCAGGGGGGTCCTGCAAATCAGCATCCATAATCGCGACATAATCTCCTGTGCTTGTTTTCATACCAGCATACATAGAGGAATCTTTGCCAAAATTTCTTGAAAAAGAGATATATTGATATCTGTGGTCACTTTCGTGTAACTGTTTCATGAGTTTAAGCGTATCATCTTCCGAGCAGTTATCAACAAGTATGATTTCAAATTCCGTTTCAGTAAATTTTGACAACTGGGAATCAAGCTCATGTTTTAAAAACGGCAGGCTCTCCTGTTCGTTGTAACATGGTATAATGAGCGATATTTTATCCATCTATTTTCCACCTTTCAAAGCGGATTTTTCAAGCGCGGAGCATGAAAAATCCACAGTCCTCTTTATTCCGTCTTTCAGTAAAGTTTTTGGCTGCCAGCCATACTTTTGATATGCATGCTTATTAGAAAGACATGTATATTTTAAGACCTCATGTTCCAGAACATTGGCAGAAATTGGATACGGTTGTTCATATAAATCCGGATATTTTGACCAAAAATGTTCAGTTTCAGCATATACAGGTTTTATGGTTTTACACTTCATCTCCTCAGCTATTAGAGACAATATTTCATTTATAGATACCGCTGTACCGGAAGACACGTTGACAATATCGAAACTGTTGCATGCAGTTACCAGCAAGGCAAGATCGATCAAGTCATCAACATATATAAAATCGCGTTTCTGCTCTCCGTCAGAGTGCAAAACAGGTGCGTAGCCTTTATAAAACTCCCGTATAATATACCCCATCACAGGCGGTTGTGTCCTCAGGCAATCAATATGGGGACCATAAACATTTGCAAAACGCATACAAATCACAGGAATGTTATACGCTGCTGAAAACGCTTTGCAAAATTGTTCTGCCGCAAATTTTGTGCTGGGATAAATCAAGCTTGGCGACAATACATCTTCTTCAATCGATGGGAAATCTGTGTTGTTTTCATAAACAGCTGACGTGCTTGCAAACACAAATCTCTTAACTCCATATTTCCGAGCAAGCTGTAAAATGCCTACAGTTCCGCCAACGTTAACAGCAACAGCCTCAACAGGGTTATTTTGACAATCCGGCAATGGTGTTATTGCTGCTATGTGATAAACCGTATCAAAATGTTTTTTTGCAAATAATTCATCCATAGCAGGCATATCACGTATATCAATCCTGTATATTTCCTTGCGAAAATCGTGCTGTTCGAATATCAGATTATCTTCTGAACCATAAGAAAAATTATCCATCAAAGTTACAGCTTCGCCATTCTGCCAAAGCCTGTACGCCAACTGAGAACCTATAAAACCTGCTGCCCCTGTTATAAGTACATTATTCATTGTTTTCAGCCTGTATTGTTTTGTTCAGTACGCTCATCATCAAGTGGTCAAAAACCAAATGTATGTCCTCGGCAATCTGCATATCATCAACAGGAACGTGCAATGATATATCCGACATTCGTTTAAGTCTTCCGCCGTCATAGCCTGTCAAACCTATAACTTTATTTCCGCATTTTTTTGCATACTGCACCGCATGAATAACGTTTTCAGAATTTCCGCTTCCGGAAATAGCAACAACAACATCATTTTTACAAAGTCTGTGTTCTAACTGTTTAACAAATACATACTCGTAACCAAAATCGTTCGCTATCGCCAGAAGCGCGGCAGTATTGTCATTCAAGCAGCAAAAACGGTATTTCATTTTTGTTTTTTCAGAAACCCCTCTGTTAAAATCACACAGGAAATGGCTCGCTGTACTTGCGCTGCCACCGTTTCCGAATATATAGATGAACGCTTGCTTTTTCCTTGTTTTTTCAAGGAGAGTTACCGCTTTGTCAATCGCGTCGACATCAAGTTTTTTCAGTACTTCTGCTTCACGATGCAAATAATCTTCAATCATACTGCGATAATCCATCAAACCTTATCCCCTTGCCGCTAATCTTTGTACACTATTTTACTTCCATTTTTTCCTATTTTAAAAGGAATTTCACGGTAAGCACTAAGTGCCTCGCGCACGGCAGTTTGTTTTTGCTCCGGCACGTAAAGCAGCATAAAGCCTCCGCCTCCGGCGCCAAGTATTTTGCCTCCGAGAGCGCCGGAATTTATTGCTGTCATGTACATAACGTCGATTTTTTCATTTGACACACCACCGGCAAACTTCTTCTTAATATGCCATGTTCTGTCAAGTTCAAGACCTATTCTGTCCAAATTTCCGCAAGACAAATCTTCATACACATTGTTAACTGTCTGCACCAAATCGTCAAGCATAAAGCGTTTTGTTTCAATAGTTGCTGACTGCTCTGCAAGAATTTTACTTGAATCTCTTGTATCGCCGGTAAAAAACAGCATGAAATTTCGTCTGAACTCACGTGCCGTTTTCTCAGCCATACATACAGGTGAAACAACAACATTTCCGTCCTTCATAAAACGATAACGGTTAAAACCACCTATTGCTACGGCAAACTGATCCTGAATACCTATTCGTTGTCCAAGTACTTCTATCTCAATATGGCAGGCTTCACGCGCAAGTTGTTCAGCAGAAACAGTCTCATTTTTATATACATGCAGAGCATTTAATACCCCAACAGCCAAAGCACTTGAAGATGCAAGACCTACCCCAGCATTGCTCATTGGAATATCTGCTAAATATATAATTTCAATTCCATGATCAACACCAGTAAGTTTCAATGCTTCTCTTATAATGTTGTGTTTTATCTCGTCAACAGAAGTAACCAATTCATTACCTTTATATACAACGCGTATTGTATCATCGAATTTTTTGTTGACGATAATATAAACGTACATATCAAGCGTTGTGCTAAGCACGCTGCCATAACCCATACGGCTTGTTTCAAAATATTCCCTGAAATCACTGCCCCCGCCAAATAATGAAGCACGCATTGGCGTTTTCGAAACAATCATAATTTCTCAGCCTCCAGTTTTTTGCAGTATGCTTTAACCGCGTCAAGCAGACTATATTCTTCCGTAATGAGTTCAGCATGGCAATTTACCGCTTTTGCCGCATCTATGTCTCGTTCATCATCTCCGAACAACATACACTTGTTCAGATTCAGCGACAAATCTCTTTGTGCCGCATAAAGCATACCGGGCTTTGGTTTTCTGCATTCACAACCTTCGTTCCAATTATGCGGACAATAATATATATGGTCAATACGTGCTCCAACTTCAGCCAAATCCATCTGCATTTTATCATGAATTCTGTTGAGCTGATCCACTGTCAGACAGTTTCTCGCAATACCTGGCTGATTGCTCACCAGAATTGTGATAACAGCATGGTCATTAAGCATTTTCACTGCTTCTTTGGCGCCTGGCAACCACACAAAATCTTTTTTCTGTTCGATGTAACACGCTTTTAGCGGTCGTATGTTTAGAGTTCCGTCTCTGTCAAGGAAAACAGCACGTTTTGTCTTGAAAAACTCTTCCGTAAGCGTCAGTCTATCATAAGAACCGATAGAATAGTATCTGTGATCCGTGACAGTGGCATACATTTCTTTGCGCTCGACAAGCAATGGATAAACTTCTGCCGAGAAATTGCCGCCGTGCAATAGCTTCAGCGCATCTTTTTTCACAATCGCGTAGCCGATATCAACCCCTGCAAGTCCATCTTCTGTCCTCGTTTTGTCATAAATCTCAACCAGTCCGCTGTTCGTTGTTTTCAAATTATTTTTTGTGTAGCCGTCTTTGTTTGAATAGACGCTCATTTGAACCATAGCATCATTTTTCAAACTATCTGAAACAAGTCTTTGAAAATCAATAGGACAATAATTATCGCAGTACATAAGCAAAAATCTGTCATCAAGCAAAGCCTGTGCATGCAGAAGCCTGTCTCCCGTATCATATTCTGGCGGGGTAACGTCATAAGTTATCTTAACACCGAGATAACTGCCGTCTTTAAGCTCTGCTGCTATTTTATCTGCCATATAACCCAAAAGAATAACAACCTTTGTTATCCCAAAATCTCTTATCTGTTCAACAAGCCTGCTGATAAAAGGAATACCTCCGACAGGATACATCGGTTTGGGTAAAGTATCAGTAAACGGACGAAGTCTTCCGCCGCGTCCTCCGGCAAGTATAACTGCCTGTTGTACGTTCTCTCCCATAACCCCTTTTCTCCTCTATTACGCCTTTTCCTTATCTTTGAATACCAGTAACTTCTGTCCAAGAAAATTTAGCAGCGCGTATAATACATTCCCAGCTATAAGTGCAACATTTTCAATGATTTTTATTGTTTCAATTCTTAAGAAATTCCGCATGGCATAACAGATAACCAAATGAGAACATTTATAGGCAAGCAGATAGCAAATAAGAATATTTGCAGTATATGCAATGCTCTCACTCAAAGTAGTTTTATTGTGTCTCTTAAACGTAATTCGCTTGTGCAGAAAATAATTTACAGGCAAAAGAGCTATGTAGGCTGTCGCAGAAGCTACCCAGTAAGACAGATGAATTATATTATAAGCAACAAACACAACTAAATACCCCAAAACAGTATTCAGGGCACCGACAAACATAAATCTTATAAACTCAGTATGACTTTGCTTTAGCATATTTGATTGTATCTGCCTATACTTTTATATGCCTATCCTGTCAAGATAGTAGAGAGTCCCTTTTGTTCCCCACTCAAGGAACATCGGCACTCTGTATGTAACGTTGAAGCCGCGCAGATGCGGCAGAATTCTGTTCATTGTCTCGTCCGTACTATAACCAGGGTTTTGTATGCATATTACAAGTTTGCTGCCAAAATTAACGTTATCAAGTTTTGTGTAATCAAAATTCAGAGGAAGCCATGTCAGGCTTTTATAACCGGCAAATTCACATTCCTCGCAAAAGTTAATGCCTATTGCTGTGAAGCATATACAGTCTGCGTCCGCGTATGCGTCGCGTATCGGCTGGTTCTGCATAAATCCTCTGTAAACAAAATCCATATCCCAGTTTGTACACCCAAAACTACCGCAAATTATCAGGACAGAAAGAATTGTGATTGCAATTTTTGAAAATTTCGGTTTCATAATCCCTGAGAGCTTTGTAAAAACGTAGGTAAGCACTCCGACAAGCGAAACTGCAAAAATCGGGTGGAAATATCTGCTGAAGCCTTCTTGGAAGAAATCAACAACTTGGATGTGCGCGGTTTTGGCAACAACAAGGAAATAGCAGATTACCGGAATAAGAACAAACCAGTAACGCTTTGTCTCCGGATTCGAAGCATTTTCACCTTGCAAATCTGTTTTTTTCTCAGGTTTGAACTTGTACCCATAAATACAGAGACCAACAGCTAAAACAATGCACACAATCAGCATACCGCCGAAAAGTTCGTTGTTCATAATCTTCCAACAGCGAAGAAGCCTTGTAGAATAGTCCGTTGCGCTTCCTGCGTTTGACAGAGACTCAACAGCACGAGAACTGTGGAACAAATGCTTTATCGCACTCGGATAAATCGACAGCATCGTCACCGCAGCAAATAACTGCGTACCGCAAAATTTCAACAAGCCTTTATATTCGCGGTCAATCAGTAATTGTACGGCATAGACAGCGGATAACAAAATAGCATAAAACGCACAATAGTAGTGTGTCATTGAACTAAATAGTGTTACGGCGAATATCAGACTGCAGAATTTATTAGTAACCGATTTTCCCGCCTGTCTTACAAAAAGATACGTATTCAGCGTAATCCAAAACATTGCTGCTGTGTACATTCTGAAGAAAGCAGCTGCATTGCAAAGTGCGGACGAACAGGCGACCACAAGAGAAACTACAGTAAGAATAAATTTGTTGTCAGTAAAAACACGAACAAATTTTCTAACCACAAACAATATCAGCAGCATAAAACAAATATTTAGGCTTCCCGCAAACCATTTGGAAAAAACACCAGGAAAAAATGAGCAGACAAAATGCAGTAGCAGCGTATAAAGCGGCGGATGACAGTCATTTACCATATTGTGCCACGCGTTTGCAAAATCAAAACTGTGTCCGCTTTCAACTGACAAAGTTGTAACCATTGTATTTGCATTTGCCGACGGTCCTTTGAAAATATACGCAGCATCGCCGGAAGGTGTAGGAATCGCCTCTGCATATTTATTTGCAATAATATGCATACAGTGCTCATTCGGATGGTAGTAACATTTCTGTGATATTGTAAAAACAAGCAACACAAAAAATAGCAGGTAGACAGATACTGCTGTAAAATCTCTTTGGACAATTTCGCGCATGGGGACCACTGTTTTTACATCTTGATCGGCTTTCAATCCACTCACACTTTCACACCGTCACTTCAGAAAATCTATTTCTTTCCTGTACTTCCGAATCCACCCACAGCACGTGCGGTTTCTTCAAGCTCACAGACTTTTTCAAACGAGACTTTTGCAACTTCCGCAAATACCATCTGAGCTATCCTGTCACCGATTTCAATTTTAAAGTCATCTTTTCCGACGTTGGCAAGAATAACCTTAACTTCACCGCGGTAGTCAGAATCTATAGTTCCAGGGGAATTCAGTACCGTTATGCCGTGTTTCAAGGCAAGTCCGCTTCGCGGACGTATCTGAGCTTCAAAACCTGTAGGGATTTCAAGAAACAGACCTGTGCAAACACATCCACGCTCGCCTGCGAGAATTGTCAATCTTTCCGAGGCCCTTAAATCCATGCCGGCAGAGCCTTCTGTAGCATACTGCGGAAGGGTAATACCTTCCGCAGTTTTAACTTTTACTGTAATTTTCATTTACTTTCTCTCAAAACGGCGAACAGGTTTATGCTCTGTCTTTTTGAAATCACCGTCACGGTGCGGTGCTTTATCGCGGCGCGGCGCGGCAGAACTTTCAGGAAATGCCGCGTATCTAATTTCGCGTGCTTTTTCGATTTCAATCTGTTGGGTATATTCAGGATTCTGCGCAAGTGAATCAAAGCCTGGAATAAGCGGCTTTCGGGTGAGATTTACTCTGCCCATGTCATCTATTTCCTTGACCTGAACAAGCACCTTGTCGCCAATTTCAAAAGCGTCTTCAATTTTAGGCACTCTACGTGCCGTGATTTCACCTACATGCAACATACCTTCTTTGCCTGGCAAAACTTCAACAAACGCACCAAAGGAGAGCATTCTTGTAACTGTTCCTACAAACATTTCTCCGACTTCTGCTTCCCTGACTATGTCATTTATCATTTTGCGTGCAGTTTCCGCACAGTCAAGGTTTACTGCTGCAATGTGAATAATGCCGCTGTCCTCAACATCAACCTTTGCGCCTGAAACTGCAACGATATTGCGTATAACCTTCCCACCGCTACCGATTACGTCGCGTATTTTTTCAGGATCAATAGTCATTGTAATTATTTTCGGAGCTGTCGGCGCTATTTCAGGACGCGGTTGGCTGATTGTCGCATCCATTATATCAAGTATCTGCATTCTGCCTTTTTTAGCCTGTGCAAGAGCTTCAATGAGAACCTGACGCGTAATACCGCCGGCTTTGTTGTCCATCTGAAGCGCTGTAATACCATCGCGCGTACCTGCAACTTTGAAATCCATGTCTCCGTAATGATCTTCGAGTCCCTGAATATCTGTCAGAATGTTGTAGTTCTTGCCGTCAGAAACAAGTCCCATAGCAATACCCGCAACCTGTTTTTTGATAGGAACCCCAGCAGCCATCATTGCAAGGCTGCCGCTGCATACGCTTGCCATTGAGCTTGAGCCGTTTGACTCCAAAATATCTGACACCTGACGCACTACGTACGGGAAATCTTCTTCCGCGGGGAACATTGGGCGAAGTGCGCGTTCGGCAAGTGCGCCGTGTCCTATTTCACGGCGCCCAGGACCTCTCATCGGCTTAATTTCGCCGACTGAATACGGCGGGAAATTGTAGTGCAGAATAAATCTCTTTGCAGGCTCATCAAGTTTGAGTCCATCAAGAATCTGATCATCGGCACCGATCATTCCAAGCGTTGTGACTCCAAGTGACTGTGTCTCGCCGCGCGTAAAAAGCGCAGAACCATGCGTTCTAGTCAAAATGTCTATTTCGCAGGTGATTTTGCGAAGTTCATCCATCGCACGTCCGTCAGAGCGTTTTCTTTCGTTAAGAAGCAGTTTGCGGACATTGTCCTTGACCATGCTTTCCATAACCGTGGCAATATATTTTTCCGAATCGGGATAGCTTTCCGCAAAATGTTCTTCTGCCTTCTGCTGCGCTTTAGCAAGAGCTGTTCCGCGTGCCATTTTTTCATGAATCTGGACTGCTTCATAGATATCTTTTTCAATGTTTTCTTTCATCCAGCTGTCGATTTCTTCTATTTTCTGTGGTTCGGGAAGCAGGACCTTTGCTTTTCCGACTTTTGTACAGACTTCGTCAATAAAATCAACAATTTTGACTATCGCTTCGCTTGCAAGCTGAAGCGCATCAACCATTTTGTCTTCTGTAAGTTCATTAGCACCGGCTTCAACCATAGTAATTCCGCCACGGTGTCCTGCAACTGTCAAATCCAGCGTGCTACGCGGCATATCGGCTTCGTCAGGGTTCACGACAAGTTCTCCGTCTATGCAGCCTATACGAACAGCACCTATAGGTCCGTTCCACGGAATATCCGACATTGCAAGGGCGAGCGAAGCCCCGTTAATGCCGAGAATATTTGCAGGATTGACCTGATCGACAGACATAACTGTCGCAACAACATGAACATCATTTCTCATCCAGTCTTCGAAAAGCGAGCGGATTGAACGGTCTATCACACGTCCGCTGAGCGTTGCCGCTTCAGACGGGCGGCCTTCTCTTTTGATAAAGCCTCCGGGAACTTTTCCAGCAGCGTAGTAGCGTTCCTCATAATCAACAAGCAACGGGAAGAAATCCAGCCCTTCTCTTGCCTTTGACGACATGACAGCGGTAACAAGCACCTCTGTCTCCCCGTGTCTTGCAAGCAGTGCGGCATTTGCTTGTTTTGCAAGGCGTCCTGTTTCAAATGCGAGCTTCTTTCCGTAAAAGTCAAGCTCAAAAATCTCTTTCATCTGTCCTTTTTCCTCCTGTTTTCAACTTTAACCATAGAATCATACCACAAAAACAAAAAAAACAAAGACTTTTAAGCCTTTGTTTGTAAAATTTGCCATTTTTAGCAACACGGTAAAATTAGTGGCGAAGCCCGAGACGTTTGATAAGATTCTGATAGCGGTTAAAGTCTCTGCTTTTAAGATACTGCAGAAGTTTGCGACGTTTGCCGACGAGAATAAGAAGCCCTCGTCCTGAATGGAAGTCTTTTTTGTGGATTTTCATGTGGTTTGTCAGTTCTCTGATACGCGCAGTAAGGATTGCAACCTGAACTTCTGTTGAACCTGTGTCACCATCATGTGTTTTGAATTCCTCAACTATTGCTTTCTTTTTTTCCTGATCGATCATTTCATTCACTCCTGTAGGCCGTTTTCGCCCAATGTCCATGAACACAGAAAAGCGTACGGAACACCAATCCGTGTAAAAGGCACAAGAATATTATCAGATTTTAATGAATATGACAAGTCCCAAAAATTAGATGCGAATATTTTGTACCGAACACATCGTTTTATCAGTAACTGTTTCTCTCCAAATGATATATATTGCCGTCTTCGTCACCTTCGCTGCGTCCAAGTGGCGTTCTTGTAATATTGTATTTTTGCAACTCTGGATTAAGCTGTGCCAGAAATAAATCAGTATTTATTCCATTCTGTCTGGCGATACAGATTACAAGTTTGTTCGTTCTCTGATCAGAAAGGAGCGCTCGCAGTTTGTCAACGTTTTCGCTGAAAACTTCCGCCGGAAAAATCATCAGGCTTCTGTAGTGCGACAAATAATACATATCCTTCGGAATAAGGTTAATATAGAAGCACAAACAGTCTGCGTCACTGTACAGCTGCTGAATAAAAAGTTGTTGTTTATATTCCCTGTAAAGGAATCTGCTGTTCCAATCAGTACAAAACCAGCTTCCTACTGTAACGCACAAAGCAAGAGTAACCGTGAGAACTTTCGCAGCTTTGTCGCTCAGCAATCTGCCTAGTGCAACAAAAACAGCAGTAGAAACTACACAAAGCACCACCGCAAAAATCGGGTACATGTATTTTATGTCTCCATACACGCCTTCGTTCAAAATCGGTGTCAGTTTTGATACAATTAAGAAATATAACGCAGTGGCAATCAGTGTCAACACATATTTCTTAAGCGGTAACACCGCACATTTTTCTTTTAATGCAGTTTCGTCTTTTTTTACAAAGCGGATGTATGCAACAGCAAATATAATGGTAGCAACAAACAACGGCAGCATTTTCCCGAACAAATCCGCACTGATTACCTGCCAGTAGGCAGCCAAGCGCAGAGGATAATCAGTCATCGACATGGCATTAGGCATAAATTCAGAAGTTCCGCGAGCGCCATGGAAAATATGTGTATAAATCGCAGGAAACACTACGCAAGCAACAATCCCTCCGCCTATCTGCGCTGCACTGAAATGAGCAAGTCCCTTAAAATCTCTAGCTTTCAACAGCATTATTCCGAATACTGAGGAAAGCAGGACCATATAAAAAACACAATAATAGTGTGTAAGTGCACCAAGGAAAGTTACAACGGCAATTCTCAAGCAGAATTGCCGTGTAATTTTCTGATCTGTTTGCTTTAAGAATAAATAGGTCTGAAGTGTGACAAAAAAAGTCGCCATAACGTACATTCTCAGACAGGCAAAGGAATTCAGCATTGCCGAAGAAAACACAAGCATAAGAGAAACAGTGGAAAGTATAAATCTACTGTCTGTAAGCTGCCTAACAAGTTTTCTTGAAATAAACAGTATTCCAAGAGCAAATAGCAGGTTTATTGCTCCAGCGAACCACATTGAAAACGTGCCAGGAAAGAAGGAACATATGGTGTGCAGCAACGTATAATAAAGCGGCGGGTGTGTGTCATCTGCCTGATTTTTCCACACATTTGCATAATTAAAAGAACCGCCGTGCGGCACAGCATTTACGCGCGCAAATGCAGATGAGGCGGGAATATAGGGAACACTAGGCATAATTTTCATTCTTGTCTCATTGCCAATAACGTTTTTAGCCAGATAATTCATCTTAACTTCAACTTCGTTGTTATTGGCAAGACAATAAGAAAGAAATTCATCCTGAAAATACGCTATCTTGTGAGACAGCGTGAAAATTATCAGAAACATAAAAACTGCATAAAGGCATATCACAGATATTCTACCCTTAAAAATGTTTGGTATGCCACTGTTAATAATTTTCATAATTTCACCTATTTTCGCAATTTGTTTTGTCAATTATATATATCGGTCTGTTTTTTGTTTCCATATAAGTCTTTGCAAGATACTGACCTAGAATACCGGTACACAGTAGTTGCACTCCGCCGGTGGTAAGCAATACACACATTGTTGATGCCCAGCCCTGTATGGGATCTCCGTATATAAGTTTGCGCAGGACAACGAACATTATCGCAAGAAATGCCAGCAAACAAAGCAGAAGCCCAAACGCCGTTGCCAGTACAAGCGGAACGGTCGAAAAAGCAATTATGGCATCAACGGCGTACAGGGTAAGCTTCCAAAACGACCATTTCGTCTCCCCTGCCGTACGTTCAATGTTTTCAAATTCCATCCATTTGTTTTTAAAACCGACCCAGCAGAAAATTCCTTTGCTGAAACGGTTGTATTCTTTCAAAGAAAGCACCGCATTGACAAATTTTTTGTTCATAAGCCTGTAATCTCTTGCACCATCAACAAGCTCTATTTTGGAAATTTTCGCAATCAAGCGATAAAAACATCTTGCAAAAAAAGAGCGTATCGGCGGCTCGCCTTTGCGTGTTACGCGCCGCGC
This sequence comes from Synergistaceae bacterium, assembly GCA_045642025.1. GTDB lineage: Bacteria > Synergistota > Synergistia > Synergistales > Synergistaceae > Equadaptatus. The sequence continues at coordinate 8,538 of JAZUIB010000056.1, read as the reverse complement.
CGCAACAGAATCGTAACCATCTTCAACAACTGCCCTGTACATCTGAGGCAGAAGATACAACGGATCCTGCAAATCAACGTCCATAACAGCCGTTAAATCACCCGTAGCATTCTGCAGTCCAGCGTATATCGCCGCTTCTTTGCCAAAATTCCTAGAAAAAGATATATATATTACTTCATCATCTTTTTCTGCAAGTTCCTGCATAATCGCAAAAGTAGAATCGCACGAACCATCATCAACAAATATCAATTCAAACACAACGCTCTTTAACTCTTCGAATGTTTCGCACATTTTGCAAAATTCGTGATAAAAAAGAGGCAGACTTTCCTGTTCGTTATAACACGGGACAATAACTGAAATTCTCAATATATCTCCACCCCCTCACTTAAAATATTTTACCATATCGTTATATAGAGGCGCAACGAAAACAGCTCCGGCAAGGTTCCCCAGTCTGTCATCATTCGGGAAGACAACTTTATACGCATGAAGTAGTGTTCTTTTTGCGTTTTCTGCCACACTACCATATTTTCTGTCACCAAGCACAGGATACCCCTCAGCCGAAAAATGTACGCGTATCTGGTGTGTGCGCCCTGTTACAAGACGCACTTCGGCACAACTCACACCGTTTACGTAAGCAAGTCTCTTGTAAAGCGTTAATGCAGACTGACCGTTTTTGTCAACCCGTACAACATTCATATCAGAATCCTTCAGCAGAGGAAGATTAATTCTTCCTTGTTTTGGCAGTTCTCCTGCGACAACAGCGAGGTATATCTTTTCGATTTTTCTTTCGCGTATAAGTTCTGAAAGCAATCGCTGGAATTTACCACTCAAGGCCGCTATGACAATACCTGACGTATTCCTGTCAAGTCGCTGAACTGTTGACAGACGGAAACCAGCACGCTGCTGGTCAAGTTCAGAAATAATCCGTGTATAAACAGAGTCTGCGCACTTCACATCAGGCTGTGTCAAAAGCCCGGCAGGTTTGTTGACAATCCACACATTTTCATCGCGATAAATTGTATCAATACACGGATAAGTTTTTTTGCCTTCCTGCTTTTGTCCTGTCCTCTGTCTGCCCAAATCATCGTTCCACGGCAGTTGAAGAAACTGTCCTGTCTTCACCCTTATGTTAGGCGTCACTTTTTTTGCGTCTAGTCTTACCTCGCCTTTGCGAATCGCTTTCATTATCGCAGAGAGCGCTACCTGCGGAAACATTGATCGCAACAGACGGTCAATCCTTCTGTTCTCTTGGTCTTCCGTAATGTAAATTTCTTTGCCCATTTTTTCGTTAATCGTTAATCAATCTAACGCGCAATATACTATTTCTTCCAGAACCGCCTCTGTGTCGCGTTGTTCCAGTTGGATATTTCTTCATTTTCCTTCATATCCTTAACCGAATCATGCCAACAGAACATCCGAAAATCCAGTTCATCCGCGGCAGAAACTATCATCGCTTCGGCAGTTTCTGGAACAACTGGAGAGCCATACTCACGTAGTCCGTGATGGCTGATTATTATATGCGCAAGCTGCAGTTTCAGCCTTTCACTAAGTGAATATTTCTCACATAGCTTTTCAAACATCGTATAACCAAGCGCGACGTGGTCTATAATCGCACCCTCAAGTGTAATCTCCGGCATAGTATTCATTTTGTACGCGCGGAGTTTTCCGATGTCGTGCAGCAAAGCACCGGCGACAACCACGTCAACGTCAACATCATAACCTGAGCGCACAAGCGCTTCAGCCTGTACTTTTGCACAGTCCGCAACAGAAACAGTATGTTCTGCAAGTCCGTTTGCGTAGGCGTGGTGATTTGAAACAGCCGCTGGCCAGCTGAAGAATTCAGACATCATTTCGTCGTCAAACAACACGTACAAAAAATTCCTTATCTCCTCTCTGCAACAGCCGGCAAGGTTTTCAAAACGTTCCTTTAGTATTTCACTTGATACAGGAGATTTTGGCATATATTCCGACGGGATAAAAGTGTTTTGATTAAGCAACGTTATCTTGTTGAAGTTGTATTGCACCTGCCTTTTATATTCTGCAATTTTACCGTCTATACCTACGGTACATCCGGTGATATTGTTAATCTTTTCCTCAGACAGTTTTTCCGCTGGTATTGTAAGATCACAATCATCTGCTGACCGGTCAAACCACGTAGCATCTGACCATATTTTTGCCTCAATATCTCCAAAACTGTCCATAGCTGTCATTTCATAATATTTGCGTCCATTTTTGTCAGTTCTGGTAACGAGAGTTTTAACTACGAGTATCGCTTTGAAAATTTCACCCGTCTTCAGTTTCCTTATTTCGGAACTTGTAAGCAAGGACATATATCATTCCCCCGTATATTTATTTGCGCTTTATATTTTATCATACAGACAAAAATACGTGCAGTAAGTTATAATAATTACAGTCTAATTTCGGAGGCAAAAATGAACGAGATCATCACAGCGTTGGCAACAGCATACGGAGAAAGTGGAATAGCAATCGTCAGACTTTCAGGAGAAGGTTCAGTTATGCTTGCTGAGAAGTTGCTTCACGGCAGAAAAAAACTCTCAGAATATTCTCCACGCACCATGAGACTGTTTACTCTCAGTGAAAACAACGAAGCATTTGACGAAGCGCTTGCCGTACGTTTTGAAAAAGGCTCAAGTTATACAGGCGAAGAAAGTGTTGAAATACAGTGCCACGGTGGGCTGCTGCCGGCACAAAAATGCATAGAAATACTCTGCAAAAACGGCGCGCGACTTGCCCAGCCGGGTGAATTCACAAAACGCGCCTTTTTAAATGGCAGACTTGACCTATCACAAGCAGAAGCCGTACTCGGCATAATAAACGCAAAAAGCCGTGAAGCACTTGCCGCATCAGAAAGAACACTGCAGGGAAAATTCACCGATGAAATAAGACAATTTTTCGAAAAACTTACAACACTTGCAGCACAACTTGAGGTTGACATAGACTTTCCTGAAGATGACACAGGGCTTCTGCCGCAAAAAGAATTTGCCGTACAGATAAATATTGCCCTTGCACAGGGAGAAAAAATCGCCTCACGTTGCCGTGCCGGAATACTGCTACGCGAAGGCATACGTGTTGCTATCGTCGGCAAACCCAATGTCGGCAAATCCTCGCTTCTTAACGCGCTGCTCGAAGAAGAACGCGCTATAGTAACAGAAATTCCCGGTACTACACGTGATAAAATTGAAGAACAATTTCTCCACAAAGGCATTGCAATCCGTATAACAGACACGGCAGGCATACGAAACACTGAAGACAAAATAGAAACCATCGGCATACAAACAGCTATTAAAGCAATAAACGATGCCGACCTTGCAGTGTGGCTGATAGATTCAAATGGCTGTTTCACTGAAGAAGATAAAAAAATTTGTGCTATGCTTTCCAACAAAAAGCACATCACCGTCTTCAGCAAATGTGACCTACCTCAAAACATTTCTGACAACTTTTTTTACGGTAATAAAACAATTAAACTTTCAGCTAAAAAAAATATCGGCATAGAAGAACTTAAAGACAAAATTATATCTCTCGTCTCAGGCGATGCAATATTTTCCGACAGTTATGGAGTTTCCTCACGTCAGTTTGAATGTATTACTCTTGCACTTGAAACACTCCGCAATGCACAAAATGCAATTCTAAACGGGCTTGGCGAAGACATAATAGCAAATTGCGTCGAAGAAACCAGGCAACAGATAGCAGCACTTCTTGGCTTAGACCCCACCGAAAAACTGCTCGACACAGTTTTCTCCGATTTCTGCGTAGGAAAATAACAAATAAAACAAAAGCCTGTAATTTCAACTGTCTACTGGTTAAAATTATGTAGAAACAAAGAAAAACAGGGAAAACAACTGAGATTTTCCCTGTTGACCTATTATTGTTAGCACGTTACTATAATTCGTATTCAAACTGGGCTGAAAAGACCGACTAACAAAAATACATCTTTTCTGCCATAGAGACTCTTTTACAGACTTTTTCTCACAGACTCCGGCTTAGATATTTCCAAACCGCTATTTTTCCTATTAACAGTCGCATACGACTAGATTTGCTATCTGAAAACAAATCCGTTTCTACTGTTTTTTTAGTTTGGCAATCGTTGTTAACAGATTATTTCCGTTGCCAACAAAGACTCTGTAATAAATCCTGCCCTTAATACTGCGCCCGCAGACAAATGTATTATAACTTTGGCACCAAGTTGTTGAGAATCTCTTCTTTGTTACTAAAGACACTTGAACAATTCTGCCAGGCACAGGTTACTGTGGGAGTACTGTTTTGTTTTTCGGTTTCGATTGTTCTGCTTTCGGCTGTACCGTTTTTGTCTGTTTTTTCTCCGCTATCGGAGCAGGCCTCGCCTTCTGTGCGTTCTCGAGTTTCTCAACTCTTTCAAGCAGTTTGCGTATAACTTCATCTTGTGCAACAAGCTTTTCGTTCTGTTCGAAAAGTTTTGCGTCCTGTTCTTTGTTTTCCGCTATAATGTCGGCATTTTCCGCAGAAAGGTTGACGATCTGTGTTTTCAGCACTTTGTTTTCTTCGTTAACATACTTAACTTGCTTTTTCAGTTCTGCTCTTGTTTGTGCTGTCTCGCCTTTGCCGAACTTAAAACTGATGCCGGCATTATAGGCATTCTGCATATTTCCGACACTCGTTGATGCGCTCATCATAAAATTCGGACTCGGTTTATACGCGACACCAACTGCCACTGCGCTTTCGCCTCTGTATCCGCCGTATGCGGCCGCTCCGACAAATTTATCGCCCTCTTCGCCGCTAGGTTCAACGTAGTGCAGTCCAGCAAGTGCCGCTGAAATTGCACCCACTTCTTTGACTTCTCCTGACACAGCATTCAGTTCCTGTCTGATTGAGGGGTCACTGCTCTGCATTGCCGCAAACAACTGTGAACCGTTGACGGCATCTGTTGAGGTAGCTGATATTTCACCGGCTGCAACGTTCTGTATTTGTCTTTCGTTTCCTTTGCTGCCCACTGACACTACGCCTGTCGTGCCTTTTACCGCGCTTCCGGCTGGTGCCTTGACGGTGTGTGCCTGTCCGAGTGTTGAAGCATTGCCGAGTACGACAGAGTTGTCATAATTTGCTGTTACTTTATTGCCCATGACAAAGGTGTTACTGCCTGCGACAGTATTGTCGTTGCCAAACGCGTAACTTCCGCTGCCTGAAACTATGTTCGGGTCACCGAACGCGCCTGAGGCTGTGCCTGACACTTCGTTTTTGTATCCAACTGCTGTTGAGTGTTTGCCTGTCACAACGTTGCCGTAGCCTATAGCTGTCGCGCCTTCTGTCAAGGCTTTAGCTTTATAGCCAACAGCTGTCGCTTCTGATGCCGAAGCTTCTGCCGCCCACTCATTCATCTGGGTTTCTGTCATGCCTTTCTGGTTGCCGCTTATCATTGTCGCCTGTCCATCAAGCGCTTTCAGGTTCAGCGCGACACTCTGACCGGTTTCAACATATTTAACACCTTCTGCTCCTTTGAGCTCGTTGTATAGCTGTCCGCCGTTGACAGCGTCTTTGGAGCCTTCTGCTATTGTGCCGTCGGCGACGTCTTTGATCTGTTTGTTGTTGGCATTGATACCTTCATCAGTAATGTAGCTGTTTCCGCCGACTTTGATTTCTCCTGCATTGATTGTTCCGCTTCCACTTGTGATTGCCGCTATCGCTTCTGTGTTTGCCGCAACCTGCCGGTTGGTTTCCCAGAGCTGTGCGCCGTTGACTGCGTCGGTGGAACTTGAACTGATTTCTCCTGCTTCAACTCCGCTTATTTTGCCGTTGGCATTAATCGTGCCATCTTCTCTGATGTAGGTGTTGCCGTTGATAACAAGTCCTTCGCCTCCAAGGCTGGTTGTTTCGTTGATCACAATTTTTTCTCCAGTAAGGCTTGAGTTTCCAACTGTGATGCCGTTTCCGTCGATTACTGCTTCGTTGTCAGTACCTTCCGCTATCTTAACTGACTTGTACACGGCATCTTCGGTTGTACCTATCGTCATTGTGATTTCGGTTGCTGTTTCAACGGGGGTGCCAATCGATATGTTTCTTCCGTTAGTAAACCTTACTGTTTTGCCGCTTGTGTTTTCTATCGTGACGTTTGAGGCAAGCCCGTCAAGGTTGATTTGTGTGCTTGTCACGTCTCCGTTGTAGTGGTTCTTTGAGTTAATCGTGAGATACTTCGTGTCTGCGTCGTAGTCTCCGCTTGTTACTTCGTAATCTCTCAGCTGGGCTGTATCAAGCATCGTACCGTCTGCTTTGGTCGCAGTCACTTTGCCTGTGGCACTTGTCGCGAAGCTAGTTATTTCATTGCTTCTTGTTTCTTCGATTGCCGTATCAAGTGCTTTCAGATTCTGATTGACCGTAGCAGCGTCTGTTATGTACATGCCGCTCTGTCTTGCACCGATGGCTGTGTCTATGCTGCTTAACGCTGTCTTTACGCTATTGCCGGCTGTGTAGTAGTTGCCTGAGGTTGTCATGGCTGTTACAGCTTTCATCTGTTCATAGTTCACGGCATCCGTGTCAGCCGTTCCTGCCGCAACTCCCGTTATCTTCTGACTGTTGGCATTGATTCCGTCAGCGCCGACGTAGCTCTTGCCGTTTACGGTAAGGTTGTTCGCCGTAAGCGCTGATTTCCCGTTTGCAACGTAAGCACCTGTTCCGTCGAGTCTCGTTTTACGGCCTGAGGCATCTGCCTTCGTAGTTACGCTTGTTACGTCAGTAACTTCGTCAGTAAGTTTGATGGTTGTTATGTATTTGCCGGTATGCTCAGGGTCGGCAGCCGTCTGGATTGAGATGTTTTTGCCGTCGCCTTTGTAGGTCGTATCTCCGTTCTGTATGATGGTTTCAGCTTCAAGACCACTCAAATCCACATTCTTGGTCACTGTGTCTGTTCCGTATGCGTTCTTTGATGTTATGACAAGTGTCTTAGCGCTGAGTGTGGCGCTGTCGAGCTTATAGTCCTGAAGCTGCGCCACGTCAAGTGTAGTACCGTCGGCTTTGACTGCTGTCACTTTGCCTGTGTCACTTGTAGCAAAACTGGTTATTCCAGCCCCTCCTGCCACGATTGCTTCGTCAAGCGCTTTCAGGTTGGAGGCTACGTCTGCTCCTGCCGTAATGTAGTTATAACTTCCGCCTTCAACTGTGATGTTGCTATTAATCGCAGCTATGTCTGTTTGGTTTGCCGCAACTTGTGTATCAAGCGCTTTCATATTTTCGTTAACCGCAGCAGCGTTTGTTATGTACGTGCCGCTCTGTCTTGCGCCTATGGCTGTGTCAAGGGCGTTCACTGCTTCTTTGACTGTTGTCGGTGCCGCTGTCGTACCTGTGTAGTAGTTGTGTGCCGTTGTGTCTGTTATTGTTGCCGCTCCGTAAACATCACCGATGTTGGCAGCATTTGTTCCACCGCTTACAAGTGCTCCGCCGCTTGCCACGTTTTTAATCGCTACTGCGCTAGTTGTTCCGCCGGCTGTATCTTTCAGCGTTACGCTGTTCAGTCTGCTTGTACCTTCACTGTCATAGTGCAAGGCAAGAGTATCACTGCCGCCAAGCGATTTAATTGTCACTTTGTTACCGCTTGTTTCAAGCATAATATTCTCTCCGGCTGCTATTTCTATGCCGTTTTCATTGGTAAGGTTTTCTACGGTGTCTGTCGCGCTCTTGGTAATTTTTACTTTACTGTAGTTTTTCAGCTGTCCGTAGTTGACTGCGCCGCTGTCAACTGCTCCGTTTGCTACGTTTGTTATTTTTTTGCTGTTCGCGTTTATGCCGGACGCGTCTATGTAGGTCGCTCCGCCTACTGTGAGTTTCGCCGCGTCTAGGGTTGTCGTGCCTATTGTTAGTGCTGTCGAACTAAGTTCTGCCGTGCTTCCTACTTTTACGCTGTTGTCGGCAAGGGTTACTTTGTTCGTTCCGCTTCCCACGGTTACGCTGCTGCTTGCTGTTATGTCTTTGGTGGTTACTGCTGTCGAACTTATGGTTGTCGTGTTTGTTCCGGCTGTTACGTTAAGTCCTGTCTTTGTAAGTGTCGTGCTGTTTGTCGCGTCTGCAATTTTGACTCCGGCGTTGTTCATCACGGTTTCGCCTGTCGTTACGCTGTCAAGGACTATGTTCGGGTTAAGTGTTATGTCAAGCGCTGCATCTTGTCCAGTATCTGTCTGTGTAATAACAGCTGTTATGTTTTTCGCTGGCGTGCTACCGCTCGTAAGCGCCGTATTTCCGCCTTTTATCTGCAGTCTGCTGCCAAGCGCTACTGTCTTAACATCTGTGTCCGCAAGGCTGTCTCCCGCATATTTCATTCCGCCGCCCTGCGCTGACGCAAGGGCTTCGTCAAGGGCTTTAATATTCTCGTTGACGCTATTCACTGACGATTTCTTAATGTAGGTGCCGTCGCTGGCTATTTTTGCGCCGAGTCCTTCGTCTATCGCGCTTATTGCCGCTACTGCACTGCTGCCGTCTGTCACGTAGTTGTTTGTGGTGTAGTTTGCTGTGTCTCCGAGCGCTGTGTTGAGCGCGTCTATGTTCGCAGCAAAGCTG